>NZ_JAZKVY010000238.1:0-221410 GCF_036624925.1 Stenotrophomonas sp. A3_2 | reverse complement strand
ATACATCCAGTACTACAACCAAGAGCGAATCAAGTTGAAATTGAAGGGCCTGAGCCCGGTACAGTACCGGGAGCAGGCCCAACAGGCCCAATCGGCCGCCTGACCCCGTCCAAGTCTCGGGGGTCACTTCATGGATGGGTTTACGGCGTGTCCCGCTGGCCCCTCCCGGCCCGCCCAGCTAGCAGCAATCCAGAGCCGCTCTTGACGTTGCTATTGCTGTTGCCGTTGCCGTTGCCTGCCGCAGGCAGCGCCCGCGGCCGCCGCCGCAACGGAAACCTCTTAGATCTTCTTCGCCAGCGACTCGGCCAGGCCGGTGTAGCTGCCCGGGGTCATCTCCAGCAGGCGCTGCTTCGCATCCGCCGGCAGCTCCAGCCCCTGCACGAACGCACGCATCGACTCGGCCGTGATGCCCTGGCCGCGGGTCAGCGCCTTCAGCTGCTCGTACGGGTTCGGCAGGCCATGGCGGCGCATCACCGTCTGCACGGCCTCGGCCAGCACTTCCCAGGCCGCGTCCAGATCGGCATCCAGGCGCTGCGGGTTCACTTCCAGCTTGCCCAGGCCCTTGGCCAGCGAATCCAGCGCCACCTGGCTGTGGCCGAACGCGGTGCCCAGTGCACGCAGCACGGTGGAATCGGTCAGGTCACGCTGCCAGCGGCTGATCGGCAGCTTCGCGCTGAAGTGCTCGAACAGCGCGTTGGCGATGCCGAAGTTGCCTTCGGCATTCTCGAAATCGATCGGGTTGACCTTGTGCGGCATCGTCGACGAGCCGACTTCGCCTTCCTTCAGGCGCTGCTTGAAATAGCCCAGCGAGATGTAGCCCCAGATGTCGCGAGCCAGATCGATCAGGATGATGTTGGCGCGGCGTGCGGCATCGCCGATCTCGGCCACGTTGTCGTGCGGCTCGATCTGCGTGGTGTACGGGTTGAATACCAGGCCCAGGCCGGTCACGAAGCGCTCGGCGAAGGCCGGCCAGTCCACGTCCGGGTAGCTGGCCACGTGGGCGTTGTAGTTGCCGACGGCACCGTTGATCTTGCCGGTCAGTTCGACCGCGGCGATCTGCCGGCGCTGGCGTTCCAGGCGAGCGACCACGTTGGCCAGTTCCTTGCCCAAAGTGGTCGGCGAGGCGGTCTGGCCGTGGGTGCGCGACAGCATCGGCTGGCCGGCCTGGGCGTGGGCCAGGGTGCGCAGGGTGCTGGCGATGCCGTCCAGGGTCGGCAGCAGCACCTCGCGGCGGGCCTGTTCCAGCATCAGGCCGTAGCTGAGGTTGTTGATGTCTTCGCTGGTGCAGGCGAAATGCACGAATTCCAGCGCCGGCGCCAGCTCGGCGTCATCCTTCAGCTGTTCCTTGATGAAGTACTCCACCGCCTTGACGTCATGGTTGGTGGTGCGCTCGATCTCCTTCACGCGCGCGGCCTGGGCCGGGCTGAAGCGGGCGGCCAGGTCGCGCAGGCGGGCGACGGCGGCGTCGGAGAACGGCGCCAGTTCGACGATGCCCGGTTCGGCGGCCAGCGCCAGCAGCCATTCCACCTCGACCGTGATGCGGGCCTTGATCAGGCCGTATTCGGAGAAGATCGGGCGCAGCGCGTCGACCTTGCCGGCATAGCGGCCATCGAGCGGGGACAGGGCGAGCAGGGCGGAATCGGACATGTCGGCAGGGCTGGGACGAGCGGCGGGGCCGATATTCTACGACGTGCCGGCGGGGCGTGCCCTGTAGAGCCGAGCCTACGCTCGGCTGCTTCGGAGAATCCGGCGCCCTGCGGGCAGCCGAGCATGGGCTCGGCTCTACAACACGGCCCTGCGGACGGAACGTTCTGGCCCGTCCTCGTCATCCCACGCTGCGGGCAAGGGAGTATCGTTGGCGCAGCCGCCAGCCCGGGAAGCGACACCCTGCCAGCCGCCGCTTCCCTTTCCCCAACTGAAGTAGTGCGGAGTTGATGCAATGAGCAAAGCTGCAAGCAAGGGTTTCAGAATCGAACACGACAGCATGGGCGAACTGCAGGTGCCTGCGGACGCCCTGTGGGGCGCCCAGACCCAGCGTGCCGTGCAGAATTTCCCGGTGTCGGGCCAGCGCATGCCGCGCGGTTTCATCCGTGCCCTGGGCCTGGTCAAGGGCGCTGCCGCCGGCGTCAACGCCGAGCTGGGCCACCTGCCGAAGAACGTGGCCAAGGCCATCCAGACCGCTGCTGCCGAAGTGGCCGCCGGCAACTGGGACGCGCACTTCCCGATCGACGTCTACCAGACCGGTTCGGGCACGTCGTCGAACATGAATGCCAATGAGGTCATCGCCACCCTGGCCAACCGTGCCGGCAAGGCGGGCAAGACCACCGTGCATCCCAATGACCACGTCAACCAGGGGCAGAGCTCCAACGACGTGATCCCGACCGCGCTGCGCGTGTCGGCGGTGCTGGCGACGCACGAACAGCTGCTGCCGGCGCTGGTGCACCTGCGCAAGACCCTCGACAAGAAGGGCCGCAGCCTGCGCAAGGTGGTCAAGACCGGCCGTACCCACCTGATGGACGCGATGCCACTGACCTTCGAGCAGGAGTTCGGCGCATGGTCGGCGCAGCTGGCCTCGGCGCAGGAGCGCATCGAAGACAGCCTCAAGCGCGTGCGCCGCCTGCCGCTGGGTGGCACCGCCATCGGCACCGGCATCAACGCCGACCCGCGTTTTGGCGCGCAGGTAGCCAAGGCACTGAAGCAACAGACCGGTTTCAAGTTCGACAGCGCCGAGAACAAGTTCGAAGGCCTGGCCGCGCAGGACGATGCAGTGGAGTTGTCCGGCCAGCTCAATGCACTGGCGGTGGCGCTGATCAAGATCGCCAATGATCTTCGCTGGATGAACGCCGGTCCGCTGGCCGGGCTGGGCGAGATCGAACTGCCGGCACTGCAGCCGGGCAGCTCGATCATGCCGGGCAAGGTCAACCCGGTGATTCCGGAAGCAACCGTGATGGCGTGCGCGCAGGTGATTGGCCACCACACCGCGATCACCGTGGCCGGGCAGACCGGGAACTTCCAGCTCAACGTCACCCTGCCGCTGATTGCGGTGAACCTGCTGGATGGCATCGGCCTGCTGGCCAATGTGTCGCGGCTGCTGGCCGACAGCGCGATTGCCGGGCTGAAGGTGCGCGAAGACCGTGTTGCCGAGGCGCTGTCGCGCAATCCCATCCTGGTCACGGCGCTGAACCCGATCATCGGCTACGAGAAGGCAGCGGCCATCGCCAAGCGTGCCTACAAGGAACAGCGCCCGGTGCTGGACGTCGCGCTGGAAGACAGCGGCCTGCAGGAAGCGGAACTGCGCCGCCTGCTGGATCCGACCGCACTGACCGCAGGTGGCATCCAGGCTGGCGGTGGTGGCGCCGGCGGTTGATCTGCTGGTTGTAGAGCCGAGCCCATGCTCGGCTCAGATTCCGGGCAGTAGCCGAGCATGGGCTCGGCTCTACAAAAGGAAACGCCGCCCTGGGGCGGCGTTTCTGCTTCAGCGACGGTCGGCGACGATGTTGCCGAAGGTGTCGGTGTAGTCCTTGAACTCGGGGATGCGCTGGACCAGGTCGGCCGGGATCACTTCCATGCCTTCCGGCGGCTGGATCTTCACCGGTTGCATGTTGGGATCGGCCGGGGCGGCGACCAGGGTGTTCTGGCGCAGTACCTGCAGCCGGCCGAACATCGTCTGCAGCATCTGCTTCTGCCCTTCGTCGAGCGGGATCTGGATCTCGTCCACCTTCATCGTGCCATCGCCGAGGATGATGATGTTCGGTGCCGGCGGGCGACGCACGGTCACCATCCCTTCGCTGACGGAAATCTTGGGCTTGCCGCGCTCGGCGCGGTGGTTGCGGTAATCCTTGTCACAGCCGACCAGGCCCAGGCAGAGCAGGGCGGCCAGCAGCAGGAACAACTTCTTCATGGCATTCGGTTCGGGGGCGTCCGGGGCCGACATTGTAAGCCGGTCGGCACGTTACGGCCGGCAGCGGGGCGCCGCTGCCGGCAGGGTGCGCTGATCTGTCATAGGCCTAGCGCTGGACCACGGTGTCCTTGCCGCAGTCGTCGACGTCACTCTGGTCCATCGTGGCGTACGGCCTGAACGCGGGCAGCGATGCGGCCAGCGCCTGCTGGCTGGCCAGCATCGCCGGCATGCGGTTGCAGATGCGCTTGGCCTGGGCTTCGATCTTCTCCGCCTCGGCATTGATCCGCTTCTCGATGCCCTCGCTGTCGCCGCTGAAGATGCCCTTCAGGGCCTCTCCGGCAGCACTGGCGCCGAGCTTGGCACCGGCCAGGCCGACATCCATGCCGTCCATTGCAATGGCAACGACGTGGCCGCGGTATTCCAGCAGCTGCCGGCGCTGGGCCTCATCGGCCGGCACTTCCTTGCCGCCGATCAGCAGCCGCCCGTCCGGCGTGATCTCCGCACGCGGCTGCTTGTCGGCCGAGATCTTGATGTTGCCCTGGGCGATGTCCTTGCGGGCATCGTCCATGGCCTCCTTGACCGTCTGGCCGACCCCGCTGGTCGCCTCGGCCACGCTTTTGCCGACGGTGGTATCAGGCGTGGAGGACGTGCCGCCGCAGGCGATCAGCGGCAGGCACAGCAGGGTGGCAGGCAGCAGGCGCAACAGGTTCATGGTGTTCCCCTGGTAGTGTCTGGAAAAGGGTTACTTGCTGCGCGGCAGGGTGACCCGGCCGCTGACGTTGCGATGATCGACGTCACCGCTGCCGCTGCGATCGACGGTCAGGGTGCCGCGCACCCCGTCGACGTGGATGTCGCCCGAACCGTGGCTGCGGACATGCACATTGCCGCCGATATCGGCCAGATCGACCCCGCCGGAGCCGACCACGCCCACTTCAACGCTGCCCTGCACACGCTTGAACTCGATGTCACCCGAGCCCACGGTATCCAGCCGCGCGTTGCCACGCACATCGGTGATCTTCAGGTCACCGGAGCCGACGGTACCGGTGCTGGCGTCGCCGGTGATGTTGCGTACGGTGACGTCGCCGGAACCCAGCGACAGCAGGTTCAGGGAGCCGCCGCCATCGATGTTGAGGTCGCCCGAACCCACTGCGGCGTGAATGCTGCCACGGGTTCCGCGGGCCACGGCGTCACCGGAACCGACGTCCACGCTGAGTGACTGCGCGTTTTCCACGCTGGCATCGCCGGAGCCGACCTTCAGCTGCAGCGGCAGGTTGTCCGGCACGCTGCCACGGATGTCCAGCCAGGCATAGCTGCTGCCCAGGCTGATGCCGCTGTCGCGGCCTTCGCGGCGCAGGCTGACCACCAGCTTGTCGCCTTCCTTCCGCTGATCCAGCACCAGCTGGTCCAACCATTCCTGGCTGGAGGCGCAGGCGCGACCAGCCAGCTGGCCACCGCCCTTGCTGGCGACCACCTTCAGGTCATGCTGGTTCACCTCGAACACCACCGCCTTGGCGCCGGATGTCTCCAGCTTCAACGTACGGGCAGCGGTGAACTTGCAGTTAGGGGCATCGGCGGCCAGCGCCGACAGCGGCAACAGCAACAACGCAGAACAGGCGAGCAGGGAACGCATGGGTGGTGCCTCCGGATGGGTGGAGTCAGATCTCGCCGGCGCGCTTGCGCAGGCGGATGGCGAGGAAGATGAACACTGCACCGACGGCCGCACCGATCCACAGCTCCGGCATCGCCAGCGACTTCAGCTGCGAGGCAGGGGACATCAGGCTGACCACCGAGTCCAGATCGCGGCGCGACCCTTCACCTGCGCCCATGCGATACAGCAGGTCCATGCCGGGTACGCCGCCCAGCAGCAGGCGGCCGACGATGTTCTGCCAGAACCAGCCGGTGGTCAGACCGAACAGCGGCATGATCTTGGTGGTGCTGACGATGACGCCGGCAAACAGCGGCAGCATCACCGCCCACAGGAACGGCTTGCTCTTGGCCCAGGCCGAGCACAGCAGCAGCCAGCCGGCGGTGGGCAGGGCCCACAGCGCGTAGACCGGAATCCAGCTCAGGTGGCCGGCAGCCAGGGTCAACGGGCTGGCCGGGCCCCAGATCAGGGTCATCGGGCTGCCACCGTGCATCAGCGCGACGATGCTGATGACCAGCATGAAGCCGAGCATGGTGATGATGCCAGCGATCACCGCGATCAGCGGGGCCACGATCAGCGCACTGATCAGCTTGGACAGCACCGTCTGGGTGTCCGACAGCGGCAGCGACTTCCAGAACAGGATGCTGCGGTCGCGGCGGTCATCGTACAGGGCGCCCAGGCAGTAGAAGAACACCACGAAGGCCAGGACCAGGAATGGCCACGCCGAGCTGAGCACGAGGGTCAGGTCGAGGCCGTTACCGAGATCGGCCAGGTCCTTGGCACTGATGTCGCGGGTGAGCAGCGCCAGGTCCAGGCCATTGATGTTCACATCTTCGCCGTCGATGTGCAGGCCGCCGTCGCGCGCGGCACGATGCAGCGCGAACAGGCCGAACGCGATGCCGATGGTGCTCATCACCAGCGAGATCAGTCCGGCGATCAACGGTGCATAGAGGAAGCCGCCGCGGTTCTCCCAATACTCGCGCTTGAGCAGCCAGCGCAGGGTGCCGATCGGGCTGACGGGGTGGTTGACGGCGTTCATGCGTAGGTCCCCTTCATGATGGCGACGAACAGGTCGGCCAGGCCCGGGATGCGGGTCTCGCCGAGGGAGGAAAGCTGGGCGCGCGGCACGCCATCGAACAGCATCACCGTCTTGCCGAACGCCAGGCTGCGCTCGTCGATCGGCTTCAATGCGCGGGCGGTGTCCAGCTGTTCGGCATTGACCAGCAGCTCGGTATAGCGCTGGCCGACGTCGTCCATTTCAGCGTCGAGCACGATGCGGCCATCACGGATGAACATGACGTCGCTGAGGATATGCTCGATTTCCTCCACCTGGTGGGTAGTGACGATGATCGTCTTCTGTTCGTCGAAGTAGTCTTCCAGCAGGCGCTGGTAGAACTCCTTGCGGTACAGGATGTCCAGGCCCAGTGTCGGCTCGTCCAGCACCAGGATGCGGGCATCGATGGCCATCACCAGCGCCAGGTGCAGCTGCACGATCATGCCCTTGGACAGCTCCCGCACGCGCTGCTTCGGCTGCAGCTTGGTGTTGGCCAGGAAGCGTTCGCAACGGGCGCGGTCGAAGCGCGGGTGAACGCCAGCGACGAAGTCGATCGCTTCGCGGACCTTCAACCAGCGCGGCAGCACGGCGACGTCAGCGATGAAGCAGATGTCATTCATCAGTTCGTCGCGGTGCAGTCGCGGGTCACGCCCGAGCACGCTCAGGTCCCCCTCCACCGAGGTCAGGCCAAGAATGGCCTTCAGCGCGGTGGTCTTGCCGGCGCCATTGGGCCCGATCAGGCCGACGATGCGCCCGCTTGGGATGCTGAAGCTGGCGTTGTCGAGGGCAACCGTGGTCTTGTAGGCCTTGCGCAGGCCTCGGGCGGTGATGACCGCTTCACTTGCAGTGCTCTTCATCAGACTTTCCCCTGGGGCAGCAATTCGTCGAGGCTCAGGCCCAGGCGCTGGATGCGCTCCAGGACCGCCGGCCATTCTTCGTTGAGGAAACGGTCGCGCTCGCTGCTTCGCAGCTGCGTAGCCGCCTGCTCGGTCATGAACATGCCCAGGCCGCGGCGCTTCTCCACCAGGCCTTCGTCAGCCAGTTCCTGGTAGGCGCGCGAAACGGTGATGGGGTTGAGTTGATAGTCGGCGGCCACCTGGCGCACCGAAGGCAGGGCATCGCCCGGCTTGAGGATTCCGTCGAGCATCATGGCGATCACGCGCTCCTTCAACTGACGGTAGATGGGAGCGCCGTCGCTCCACTGGATGTCGCTCATGTTCAGCTCCGTGGGATCAGCGGCTGGGCGAACGAGAAATACGGCATGGACAGCGCGCTGTGCAGCCGACGCGGGGGAGGGGGGGAGGAGGGGGTGGCATTCCCTGCCGGGGAGAGCGTCGCGTCCTGCGCACTTTCGGCAGCGGCAGAAGCAGGGGCGGTGGGCGTGGCCCACCAGGCCAGCACGAGCAGGGTCGAAACAGCGACGGCCGCGTGTGCGGTGAGGTTGCGACGGATCCGGACGTTCATGGCTTCCCCCTGTCTCAGGTGACTGGTGTTGTATGCAACTATAACACCGGCACGCCGGGGTGCAAGCCCCCACATCACCCAACTGATGGCAGGGGCGGTCAAGAACGCGCCATATCCATCCAGGCAATTGATAATAAAGGAAAAATTGGTTGTGAAACCGGCTTCCCTGACCGCCTTCCATTCAGTCACGTCAATCCTATGTCAATGACGACGCGCCGCGGCCGTTTCCCACAGGCTGTCGCCAAGCCCGGCAAAGCTGTGCCACGGCGGGGCCGACAGGTGCCACAGGCCCCGGTGCTATAGTTCGGCCGATTCCCGGCCGATGCTGGCCGGACCCTTGAAACGGCTATTGCGGAACGTTCCCATGCCCCTGTCGACCGCCTTCCCGCACCGCTTCCGCGGCCTGTCCCTGTTGACTCTGCTGGCCCTCGGCCTGGCAGCCTCGGCCAATGCGCTGGCCACCGACCTGCTCGACGTCAGCTACCGGCCGCTGGCTGGCAAGCAGCAGGTCAACCTGCAGCAGCGCTACCACGGCCAGGTGCTGCTGGTGGTCAATACCGCCAGCAAGTGTGGCTATACCCCTCAGTACGAAGGCCTGGAGGCGCTGCACAGGCAGTACGCCGGCAAGGGCTTCGCGGTGCTCGGCTTCCCGTCCAACGATTTCAAGGGCCAGGAGCCCGGTGACGAGAAGCAGATCCAGGACTTCTGCACCCTGACCTACGGCGTCAGGTTCCCGATGTTCGAGAAAGTGCATGTGGTCGGTCAGCAGGCCACGCCGCTGTACCAGCGGCTGACCGCAGCGACCGGCGTTGCGCCGGCCTGGAACTTCCACAAGTACCTCGTGGGCCGCGATGGGAAGGTCATCGCCCAGTTCGCCAGCAAGGTGACGCCGGACGATCCGCAGCTGATCGCGGCCATCGACAAGGCGCTGGCAGCCGCCGCCACGCATTGATATCCGGCACGCATGCCTCGACATCGACGGCATGCGTGCGACAATGATCCTTTTCGCGCCGACGTCGGCGCCCAGACACTTCCAGGAATGCAGCGAATGAAGATGGGAATGCGCGGCGCCGCGGCGTCGGTTCTGATTCTGGCGATGGGCACTTCGGGTGTCGCTCTGTCGCAACAACCGGCTGCCCCCGCAGCCGCCAAGGAGACCGCAACCTTGAATTCCCCCAAGCAGAAGCTGGGCTACGCCATCGGCCTGGACGTGGCCAAGTCGTTCACTCCGATCGCCGATGAGATCGACGTGGCCGCGCTGCGCACCGCCGTGGAGCGTTCGTTCGAAGGCCTGCAGCCGCAGATCACCCAGGAACAGGCCAAGGCCACCGACGCGGCCCTGCGCCAGGTCGTGATGGCCCGCAGCGGCCAGCAGGTGCCGGGCGTGGCGCCGGGTTCGCAGCCGCCGAAGGTCGACCGCGTCAAGGTCTCGCAGATGATCGGTTCCTACTCGGTGGGCCCGTCGCTGGCGCAGCTGAAGGATGACATCGACGTCGCCTCGCTGTTTGACGCGATCAGCACCGGCCTGAGCAAGGGACAGCCGAAGATGACGGAAGCTGACGCGACCGCCACCATTCAGGCCTTCATGGGCAGCAAGCAGGCCGAAATGCAGGCCAAGGCCGCCGCCGCTGCGCAGACCAACCGCGAGGAAGGCAATGCGTTCCTGGCCAAGAACAAGACCCAGCCGGGCGTGGTGACCACCGCGTCGGGCCTGCAGTACCAGGTGATCCGCCCGGGTAGCGGCGAGCGTCCGCTGCCGAGCAGCAAGGTGCGCGTGAACTACGAAGGCAAGCTGCTCAACGGCACCGTGTTCGACAGTTCCTACGGCCGCCAGCCGGCTGAGTTCGGCCTGGACCAGGTGATCAAGGGCTGGACCGAAGGCGTTGCGCTGATGCCGGTCGGTTCGAAGTACCGCTTCTGGATCCCGGGCGAACTCGCCTACGGAGAGAACGGCACTCCCGGCGGCCCGATCGGCCCGAACGCGACTTTGACGTTCGACGTCGAGCTGCTGGGCGTCCTGCCGTAAGTCATCGAGGAGCGAATACGGATATGCGCGTTGCGATTTTTGGTACGGGTTACGTTGGACTGGTGACCGGTACCTGCCTGGCCGATGTCGGTCATCAGGTGGTCTGCGTCGATATCGACCAGGCCAAGGTAGATGGCCTCAACCAGGGCGTCATTCCCATCTATGAGCCTGGCCTGGAGCCGATGGTGAAGGCCAACCACGCCGCGTCGCGGCTGGCATTCACTACCGATGCCGCGTCGGCGATCGCGCATGGCCAGGTAGTGTTCATCGCCGTGGGTACCCCGCCGGACGAGGATGGCAGCGCCGATCTGCAGTACGTGCTGGCCGTTGCCCGTACCATCGGCCGGCACTTGAGCGTGCCCACCGTGGTGGTCAACAAGTCGACGGTGCCGGTGGGTACCGCCGACAAGGTGCGCGCCGCCATTGCCGAAGAGCTGGCCGCGCGTGGCGCGGACATCACCTTCGACGTGGTGTCCAATCCGGAATTCCTGAAGGAAGGCGACGCAGTCGCCGATTGCATGCGCCCGGACCGCATCATCATCGGTGCGACCAGCGATGAGTCGGTAGCGGTAATGCGCCGCCTGTACGCGCCGTTCAACCGCAACCACGACCGCGTGGTCGAGATGGACGTGCGTTCGGCCGAGCTGACCAAGTACGCCGCCAATGCGATGCTGGCAACCAAGATTTCATTCATGAACGAAATCGCCAACATTGCCGAACGCGTCGGTGCCGACGTCGAGCAGGTCCGCCAGGGCATCGGCTCGGACCCGCGCATCGGCTGGCACTTCATCTACCCGGGCGCCGGCTACGGCGGCTCGTGCTTCCCGAAGGACGTGCAGGCATTGGCCCGTACCGCCCAGCAGCATGGCTTGGAGCCGAAGCTGCTCAATGCAGTGGAAGCGGTCAACGATGCACAGAAGGGCCATCTGTTCGCCCTCATCCAGCGTCATTACGACAAGGGCGAGGACGAAGGTGTGCGCGGCAAGACCTTCGCCGTGTGGGGCCTGGCCTTCAAGCCGAACACTGATGACATGCGTGAAGCCTCCAGCCGTCGCCTGCTGGCGCAGCTGTGGGAAGGCGGTGCCACGGTGCGTGCCTACGATCCGGAAGCAATGCACGAATCGCAGCGCATCTTCGGCGAACGCGATGACCTGGTGTTCTGCAGCAATGCTGACGAAGCGCTGCAGGGCGCGGATGCCCTGGTCGTGGTGACCGAGTGGAAGCAGTTCCGCAGTCCCGATTTCCAGAAGCTGCGCGAGCAGCTGAAGGACGCGGTGGTGTTCGACGGCCGCAACCTCTATGAGCCGGCCGAAGTGGAAGCCGCCGGCCTGGCGTACTACGGCATCGGCCGGGGGCGTTCGCTGCATGTCTGATCTACCGACCGAACGCGAGCAGGCGCTGGAAGCGCGCCTGGTCGAGTTGGAGATGCGCGTGTCCTTCCAGGAACAGGCGCTGGCCGAGTTGAGCGATGCGCTGGCTGATGCCCGCATGCAGGGCATGCGCAATGCCGATGTGCTGCGCGTTCTGCTGGAGGACCTGGGCAAGGTCCGCAACGCACTGAATTCTTCCGATCCGGCGAGCGAACCGCCGCCGCCGCACTACTGATCCGAATCCTATGAGCGATACCCTCCGCGACCAGCTGATGGGCCTGGGCTTCAAGCCCGCGCCCAAGCCCGAGCGCAAGAATGATGGCCCCCGCCGTGACGGCCGCCCGCAGGGCAAGGGTGGCAACGGCAATGCAAAGCCGCAGGGCGCAGGCAAGGGCGAGCACAAGCCCGGCGAGCGTCGCGGGCATGGCCATGGTGGGGCGGGCAAGCCCGGTGGGCAGGCGCGTGGTGGCCAAGGGCAGCAGGGGCCGCGCAAGCCGCGCAGCGCCGAAGAGATGGACCTGGCCAAGGCCTATGCGATCCGTGCGCAGCGGGAGAAGGAAGAGCGCATCGAGGCCGAGCGCCTGAAGCAGGAAGAAGCACGCGTGCGCCGTGAGGCGAAGGCCAAGCTGGAAGCGCTGCTGCAGGGCAAAAGCCTCAATGCCGAGGAGGCGGACATTGCCCGCCACTTCCCGTACGGCGGCAAGATCAAGCGCATCTACGTGACCGCCGAACAGCTGACCGCGCTCAATGCGGGTGAACTGGGCGTGGTCCAGCTCAACGGCCGCTACCTGCTGGTGACCGCCGAGGTGCTGGCACAGTGCGAGGCAGTGTTCGCCCCGTCGGTGGCGCTGAAGGTCGATCCGAATGCGCCGGCCGAGGAAGATCCGTACGCGGACCCGCAGTACCAGGTGCCGGACGACCTGGTCTGGTAACTGCATCTGCCGCATGATGAAAACGCCGGGCCCTGCCCGGCGTTTTCGTTACCGGGCGCACGCAGTTCTGCGGCGCGCGCGTATCAGCGGCAGGCTCAGCGCGAAGAAGCAGAGCAGGGCGCCGATCAGGGCAAACCCGCTAGCCGCCAGGAATGCGGTGCGGCCATCGTCGATCTTCCACAGCTGGCCGGCAATAAGCGCGCCCAGCACCCCGCCGACACCCGACGAGAATCCATAGAGCAGTCCCTGGCCGTGGCCATTGAGACGACCGGGGAAGTAGGTCGCCAGCATCTGCATCGCCGCCGCAAAGAACGCGGCAAAGCCCAGCGCGTGCGCGGTCTGCGCCAGCAGCATTACCGGCAGGTTCTCCGGGAACAATGCGGTCACGGCCCAGCGCAGGCAGGAACTGACCAGTGCGATCAGCAGCATCCAGCTGGCGTCGTAGCGGCGGAAGAAGCGGCCGATGGTGAAGAACACGCCCACTTCGAAGACCACGCCGATGGTCCACAGCAGGCCCAGGGCGGAGGTACGGTAACCGTGATGGTCCATGTAGACCGAGAAGAACGTGTAGTACGGGCCGAACGACAGCTGCTCCATGAACGCGGCCAGGAAGAACGCCAGCACCGGCGGTCGGCGCACGATCTGCCAGAAGCCGCTGGCATCCCCCGCCGTCCTGCCGATGTCGCGCGCGTAGTGGTTGCTGAAGGCCGAGGCAACCAGCAGCACGAACAGGGGCAGCATCATCCAGGGCAACAATCCGGCGTGGCTGCCGGCGCCATCGCCTTCGATCAGCCAGCCGAACAGGGTGACCACGGCGATGAAACCGAGCGAGCCCCAGACCCGGATCAGCCCGTAGCGATGGCTGTCGTTGCCCAGGTGGGTGAGGGTGATCGACTCGAACTGCGGCATCACCGCGTTGTAGAAGAAGCAGAACACGATCATCGCCGGGTACATCCACGGCTGCGGCAGGGGCAGCAGGAAGGCGGCGAAGCTGAGCAGGGTCAGCACGCAGCCGACGCGCAGTAGGCGGATCGGTCGCGGTGATGCGGCCGCCAGCGAGGTCCAGGCACTGGGTGCGATCACGCGGGTGGCGTACCACAGGCCCATCATCACGCTGATCGCGGTCACGCTCATCCCGCGCGCGGTCAGGAACAGGCTCCAGTACGGCGTGAACGCGCCGAGCGCCGCGTAGTAGAACAAGTAGAAACTTGAGAGGCGGGCAACGGGAACGGTCATCGCGGGAATAATGCACGGTAGCGCCGGGCCATGCCCGGCGGACGGGAGATGACGCCGGGCATGGCCCGGTGCTACCGCCTCATTCGGGATCGTAGTCGAGATTGGAGGCCAGCCAGCGTTCGGCCTGGGCGCGGTCCACGCCCTTGCGCCGGGCATAGTCGGTGACCTGTTCGCGGCTGAGCCGTCCGACAACGAAGTACTGGCTCTGCGGATGGCTGAAGTAGTAGCCGGAGACAGCGGCCGTGGGCAACATCGCGAAGCTCTCGGTCAGTTCCATGCCAGCGTTCTTCTCAGCCTGCAGCAGGTCGAACAGGCGGCGCTTCTCGCTGTGCTCGGGGCAGGCCGGGTAGCCTGGCGCCGGACGGATGCCGCGGTACTGCTCGTCGATCAAGGCTTCGTTGTCCAGCGTCTCGGCGCGGTCGTAGCCCCAGAATTCTGTACGCACGCGCTGGTGCAGGCGCTCGGCCAGTGCCTCGGCGAAGCGGTCGGCGAGGGCCTTCAGCAGGATCGCGTTGTAGTCGTCATGCTCGGCCTCGAAGCGCGCGACGTGGGTGTCGATGCCGATACCGGCAGTGACCGCGAACGCGCCGATCCAGTCCTGCTTTCCGCTGTCGGCCGGTGCAATGAAATCGGCCAGGCAGAAATCCGGGCGTTCGGCTGGCTTGTCCACCTGCTGGCGCAGGAAGTGCAGGGTGGTTTCGCCCTGTGCGTGCTGCACGCGGACATCGTCGCCGATGCTGTTGGCCGGCCACAGGCCGAACACGGCCTTGGCCGTCAGCCACTTCTCGCCGACGATGCGCTCGAGCATCGCACGGGCATCCTTGTACAGCTCGCTGGCCTGGGTGCCGACGATCTCGTCGGTGAGGATCGCCGGGAACTTGCCGGCCAGCTCCCAGGCCTGGAAGAACGGCGTCCAGTCGATGTAGTCGACCAGTTCGGCCAGGGGATAGTCGTCGAACACGTGCAGGCCGGGCTGATTCGGTGCCGGTGGCGTGTAACTGTCCCAGCCGCCCTGGAATTTCTGCCCGCGCGCATGTTCCAGCGTGACCAGACGCTTGGCGTCGCCCCGGTTGCGGTGGCGCGCGCGGATTTCGGCATAGTCGGCTTCGTTGGCGGCAATGAAGGCCTCGCGCAGATCACGCGAGATCAGCGACTGCGCAACGCCAACCGCGCGCGATGCATCCTTCACCCATACCGTCGGCGCCTTGTAGTGCGGGTCGATCTTCAGCGCGGTGTGCGCACGCGAAGTGGTCGCACCCCCGATCAGCAGCGGCAGGTCGAAGCCCTGGCGCTCCATCTCGCGGGCAACGTGGCTCATCTCCTCCAGGGACGGGGTGATCAGCCCGGACAGGCCGATCAGGTCGGCGTTGTGCTCGCGGGCGGCATCGAGGATCTTCTGCGCCGGCACCATCACGCCGAGGTCGACCACGTCGAAGTTGTTGCAGGCCAGTACGACGCCGACGATGTTCTTGCCGATGTCATGCACATCGCCCTTCACCGTAGCCATGATGATCTTGCCGTTGCTCTTGGCGGTGTCACCGCTGCGCGCCTTTTCCGCTTCGATGTAGGGCAGCAGGTAGGCCACGGCCTTCTTCATCACGCGCGCGGATTTCACCACCTGTGGCAGGAACATCTTGCCGGCGCCGAACAGGTCGCCGACGATGTTCATGCCGTCCATCAGCGGGCCTTCGATCACATCCAGCGGGCGGCTGGAGGCCTGCCGGGCCAGTTCGGTGTCTTCCTCGACGAAGGCATCCAGGCCGTGTACCAGGGCATGCGCCAAACGCTGTGCCACCGGCTTTTCGCGCCAGGCCAGGTCTTCGGTCTTCGCCGCGCCCTTCCTGCCCTTGTAGCGCTCGGCGATCTCCAGCAGACGCTCGGTGGCATCGCTTCGGCGGTTGAGGATCACGTCCTCGACGCGCTCGCGCAGGTCCGGCTCCAGGTCGTCGTAGATCGGCATCGCGCCGGCGTTGACGATGCCCATGTCCATGCCGGCGGCGATCGCGTGGTACAGGAACACCGAGTGGATGGCCTGGCGTACCGTTTCGTTGCCGCGGAAGGAGAACGAGACGTTGGAGACGCCGCCGGAGACGTGGCAGTGCGGCAGGGTCTGCTTGATGATGCGGGTGGCTTCGATGAAGTCCACTGCATAGTTGTCGTGCTCTTCGATGCCCGTAGCGACGGCGAAGATGTTCGGGTCGAAGATGATGTCCTGCGGCGGGAAACCGATCTCGTCGACCAGGATGCGGTAGGCACGGGTACAGATTTCGACCTTGCGCGCGCAGGTGTCGGCCTGCCCGTTTTCGTCGAACGCCATCACCACCGCAGCAGCACCGTAGCGCAGCACCTTGCGCGCGTGCTCGCGGAACAGCGCCTCGCCTTCCTTCAGCGAAATCGAGTTGACCACGCTCTTGCCCTGCAGGCATTTCAGGCCGGCCTCGATCACGCTCCACTTGGAGGAATCGACCATCACCGGGATGCGCGCGATGTCCGGCTCGGACATGATCAGGTTCAGGTAGCGGGTCATCGCCGCTTCCGAGTCGATCAGGCCCTCGTCCATGTTCACATCGAGGATCTGCGCACCGCTGGCCACCTGCTGACGGGCCACGTCCACCGCTTCTTCGTAGCGGCCTTCCTTGATGAGCTTGCGGAACTGCGCACTGCCGGTGACGTTGGTGCGTTCGCCGACGTTGATGAACAGCAGGTCCGGGGTGATGACCAGCGGTTCCAGGCCGGACAGGCGGGTGAGAGGCGTGCTGCTCATGCGGCGTGCTGCTCCCGTGCGCCCGGCAGGGCACGCGGTGCCAGCCCGGCCACGGCCTGGGCGATCGCACGGATATGCTCGGGGGTGGAGCCACAGCAGCCGCCGACCAGGTTCAACAGGCCATCCTCGGCGAAGCCGCGCAGGGTGATGGCCATCTCTTCAGGGGTTTCGTCGTACTCGCCGAACGCGTTGGGCAGGCCGGCGTTGGGGTGGGCGCTGACGTAACAGTCGGCGACCTGCGAGAGGGTTTCCACATGCGGGCGCATCGCATCGGCGCCCAGCGCGCAGTTCAGGCCGATCGACAGCGGTCGCGCATGCGCCAGCGAGGCGTGGAAGGCTTCGGCAGTCTGTCCGGACAAGGTGCGCCCCGACGCGTCGGTGATGGTGCCGGAGATCATCACCGGCAACCGCGCGCCACGTGCATCAAAGGCCTCTTCCAGCGCATACAGCGCGGCCTTGGCATTGAGCGTATCGAAGATGGTCTCGACCATGAGCGTGTCGGCGCCGCCGTCGATCAGGCCTTCGATGGCTTCGCGATAGGTGTCGCGAAGCTCGTCGAAGCTGGTGTTGCGGAAGCCCGGATCGTTCACGTCGGGACTGATCGAGGCGGTGCGGCTGGTCGGGCCGATCACCCCGATCACGAAGCGCGGCTTGCCCGGGGTGGTTGCGGCCACTGCATCACAGCACGCGCGCGCAACCGCAGCGCCGGCCTTGTTCAACTCGTACACCAGGTGCTCGAGGTGGTAGTCGGCCTGGCTGACCGAGGTTGCATTGAAGGTGTTGGTTTCGACCAGGTCCGCACCGGCCTCGAGGTAGGCGGTGTGGATGTCGGCGACGATCTGCGGCCGGGTCAACAGCAGCAGATCGTTGTTGCCCTTCAGGTCATGGCCTTCCGGTGTGGTGTGATCGCAGCCGGAGCCATGCAGATGGTCATAGCCACCGGCGAAGCGTTCGCCACGGTAATCGTCTTCCTGCAGGCCGTGGCGCTGGATCATCGTGCCCATCGCACCATCGATGATCAGGATCCGCTCGCGCAGGGCGTCGAGCAGGGCGTTGGCACGATCTGGATGCAACCAGGGCAGGGCGGGCATGGCGGTCTCGGGCTCAGGGCTTGTTGGCGATCAGCGAAATCACTTCAAAGTGCGGCGGGCGTTTCTCGCGGGTGACCGTCTCCAGGCTGGACACCTGCAGGCCGGCCTTGTCGACGAACCTGCGCAGCTCCTTGTCGCTGAAGCCGAGGTTGACATGGCCATAGGCCTCCACGGCGGCCTTGTGCTCGTGGCGCGCCAGGCTGCACAGCAGCAGCCGGCCACCGGGCCGCAGCACGCGCGCGGCTTCGGTCACCGCCTGCGCCGGCTTGCTGGCGTAGGTCAGCGCGTGCATCAGCACGACCAGATCGAAGCTGGCATCCTTGAACGGCAGTGCATGCATGTCGCCCTCGCGCACTTCCACGTTCGGCAGGCGGCGCAGGCGTTCGCTGGCGGCGGCGACCACGCGCGCGCTGGTGTCGATGCAGATGTAGCGCTTGGCATGTGGGGCTACCAGTTCGGCCAGCACGCCGTCACCGGAAGCGATATCCAGCACGTCGCCGGTCTCCAGCAGCGGCAGCGCGGTACGCGCCAGTGCCTCCCAGGTGCGGCCAGGTGAGTAGTGGCGTTCCATGTCGCCGGCCACGCTGTCGGCCCAGTTCTGGTCCGAGGCGCGGTGCGCCAGCACGGCGGCGACGCGTTCGGCATCCTGGCGCAGCAGCGGGTCATCGCTTCCGTTGCTCAAGGCATGCCACAATGCACGCTGCGCCGGGTCCAGCTGGGCCTCGTCGAAGCGGTAGTACGCCGACACGCCAGCACGGCGGTCGCGGACCAGGCCGGCTTCCTTCAGGCGTGCCAGGTGGGTGGACACGCGCGGCTGCGCCAGCCGGGTGATCGCCGACAGTTCGGCCACGGTCAGTTCCTCCTGCTCCAGCAGCGCCAGCAGGCGGACGCGAGTGGCATCGGCGAACACCTTCAGGCGGGTCGACCAGTCTTCCAGATCCATAAACATCTACCTATCGCGATATAGAGATATATTGGCCGAGAGGGCCTGTCGCGGTCAAGTCGGCAGCGTACGGAAGCAGCCGGCCCCCGGTACAATCGAGGCACCTGGGCGCGCCGTATGCGGCCCATAACTTCATGTACCCGGGAGGGTGTTGTGGATTTCAGCTTTACCGAAGAGCAGTTGATGCTGCAGGACGTGGCGCGGCGTATCGCGCAGGAGAAGATCGCCCCGAGCGCGGAGCATCATGACCGTACCGGCGAGTTCCCGCTGGACAACATTCGCCTGTTGGGCGAGAACGGCCTGATGGGCATCGAAGTGCCGACCGAATACGGCGGCGCGGGCATGGACCCGATCGCGTACGTGCTGGCGATGGTGGAGGTCGCCGCCGCCGACGCAGCCCATTCGACGATCATGTCCGTCAACAACTCGCTGTTCTGCAACGGCATCCTCACTCACGGTTCCGAGCAGCAGAAGCAGAAGTACGTGCGTGCCATCGCCGAGGGCGAGGCCATCGGCGCGTTTGCGCTGACCGAGCCGCAGTCCGGCTCCGACGCCACGGCCATGCGCTGCCGCGCGGTGAAGCAGGCAGACGGCACCTTTGTCATCAATGGCAAGAAGAGCTGGATCACCTCCGGCCCGGTGGCAAAGTACATCGTGCTGTTCGCGATGAGCGAGCCGGACAAGGGCGCACGCGGCATCACCGCCTTCCTCATCGACACCGACAAGGCCGGCTTCGGCCGCGGCAAGACCGAGCCGAAGCTGGGCATCCGCGCCTCGGCTACCTGCGAGATCGAGTTCAACGATTACGTGGCGCGGGCCGAAGACGTGCTGGGCCAGGAAGGCGAGGGCTTCAAGATCGCCATGAGCGTGCTCGATGCCGGCCGCATCGGCATCGCTTCGCAGGCCATCGGCATCGCCCGTGCCGCCTATGAAGCGACGATTGAATACGTCAAGGAGCGCAAGGCATTCGGCGCGGCCATCGGTACCTTCCAGATGACCCAGGCCAAGATTGCCGACATGAAGTGCAAGCTGGACGCAGCGCTGCTGCTGACCCTGCGCGCGGCGTGGGTGAAGGGCCAGGGCAAGCGCTTCAGCAATGAGGCTGCCATTGCCAAGCTGACCGCCTCTGAGGCGGCGATGTGGATTACCCACCAGGCGGTGCAGATCCACGGCGGCATGGGGTATTCCAAGGAAATGCCGCTGGAGCGCTACTTCCGTGATGCCAAGATCACCGAGATCTACGAAGGTACTTCGGAGATCCAGCGCCTGGTGATCGCCCGCAACGAAACCGGGCTGCGCTGAGTCGCAGGGCCGCGCCGCCGCAATGGCGGCGCGGCGGTAGGTCCACGCCACGCGTGGATGATGGTCATCCAGATGACGTCATTGCCGTTGGCCTGCAGAGACGCATGCTGCTCTAATGCAGTCCGTTTCTTCGAGGATGACGACGTGATCTATCGCGGTTGGGGAATCATGACGCTGGTGACGCCGATTGCAGCGATCCTGCTGCTGGCGTACTTCTTTCCGCATGACGGCCCCAAGGGCAATACTCCGCTGTCACAGGTTCTGTTGGGCGCAGGCCTCGGCGCAGCGGTGAACGTGGTGCTGGGCCTGTGGCTCAACCGTGCGCCGCGGCAGAAGGGGGAGGCCGCGCCCCACCATTTCTTCTTCGTACCCATGCAGTGGGCCTCGCTGATTCTGGTGGCGGTGTGCGCCGTGGTCGCGGTGATGCGCTGAGGCGTTGCCCGAACAGCGCCAACCAAGGTTGGCGGCTACCGGCAATGCCGTTGTTCCGGTAGATGCCAACCTGGGTTGGCATGAATTCAATTGTGGCAATAAAAAGGCCCCGGATCGCTCCGGGGCCTTTTCGTTTCAGCGCACCGCCGGATCAACGATCCGGGCGGTGGGCGGACTCTGCGTCGCGCTGGCGCTCCATGAACTCCTTCGACGGTTCATCCAGCTCGTCGCCCAGCATGCGGCGCACGACCACGAAGAACACCGGGATCATCAGCAGGCCGAGCAGGGTGGCGAACAGCATGCCGCCGATCACGCCGGTGCCGATGGCGTGGCGGGAGTTGGCGCCGGCGCCGGTGGAGATCGCCATCGGGATCACGCCCATGATGAACGCGAACGAGGTCATCAGGATCGGGCGGAAACGCAGGCGGGCCGCTTCGATGGTGGCATCACGCAGGTTCTTGCCTGCTGCGCGCTGCTCCACCGCAAACTCCACGATCAGGATCGCGTTCTTCGCCGCCAGGCCGATCACGGTGATCAGGCCGATCTTGAAGAACAGATCGTTGGGCAGGCCGCGCAGCATCGACAGGCCGAGGGCACCCAGCACGCCCAGCGGCACGACCAGCAGCACCGCCACCGGGATCGACCAGCTTTCATACAGGGCGGCCAGGCACAGGAACACCACCACGATCGACAGCACCAGCAGCAGGGTCGCCGCGTTGCCGGCCAGGATTTCCTGGTAGGACATGCCCGACCAGTCGTAGCCGAAGCCGGCCGGCAGGTCGTCGTTGACGATGCCTTCCATGGTCTGCATCGCCTCACCCGAGCTGGTGCCCGGTGCCTGCGAACCGACGATGTTGATCGCCGAGTAGCCGTTGTAGCGGCTCAGCGACGGCGGCGCCGACACCCATTCGGACTTGACCACCGTGTTCAACGGGATCATCGCGTTGGTGCCATCGGCGTTCTGGGTCAGGCTGGACGGGCTGTAGAAGCTCTTCAGCGATTCCTGGCCAGTGCGGTACGGACCATCGGCCTGCATGGTCACGCGCTTGATGCGGCCTTCGTAGAAGAAGTCGTTGACGTACACCGGGGCCAGCATCAGCTGGATGGTGCTGTACACGTCCGACACCGACATGCCCATCGACTGCGCCTGCACGCGGTCCACGTGCAGCTGCAGCTGAGGCGCGTTTTCCAGACCGTTGGGGCGCACGCCAACCAGGTGGTCCGGCTTCTGCGCGGCCTGGCCGAGCAGGATGTTGCGGGCCTGGGTCAACTGTTCGTAGCCGGCACCGCTACGGTCCTGCAGCCACATGTCAAAGCCACCGAACTGGCCCAGGCCCTGCACGGTGGGCAGGTTGACCACGAAGATCTGCGCTTCCTTGATGCCGTAGAACGCGCCGTTCATGTTCTGGATGAACTCGGGCGCGGTGAACTTGCGTTCCTCCCACGGCTTCAGGCGGATGAAGCCCATGCCCACGTTCTCGCCGGAACCGACGAAGCTGAAGCCGGCCACCTGCAGCATGCCTTCATAGCCATCCTGCTTTTCCAGGATGCCACGCATCTGCGCGAACACTTCGTTGGTCTGGCCCTTGGTCGAGCCCGGCGGCAGCTGCACGATCGCCAGCGCATAGCCCTGGTCTTCTTCCGGCAGGAAGCTGCCCGGCATGCGGGTGAACAGGAAGCCGCACAGCGCGGTCAGCACCACGAACAGGATCATCCAGCGCGGCGCATGGCGCACCGCAGAGGTGATGTGGCCCACATAGGTGTGGCTGATCTTGTCGTAGTACTTGTTGAAGGTGCGGTAGACGATGTTCGGGTTGTCGTTGTGCGTCGGCTTGAGGAAGGTCGCGCACAGCGCCGGCGTGAAGCCCAGGGCCAGGAACGCCGAGAATGCCATCGAGATGGCGATGGTCAGCGCGAACTGCTTGTAGATCTCACCGGCGGCACCGCCCTGCAGGGCGGAGGGGATGAACACCGCGGCCAGCACGACGGTGATCGCCACCACCGCACCGGTGATCTGGGTCATCGCTTTCTGCGTGGCAGGCTTGGGCGCCAGGCCCTCCTCGGTCATGATGCGTTCGACGTTCTCGATCACCACGATCGCGTCGTCGACCACGATGCCGATCGCCAGCACCATCGCAAACAGCGTCAGCTGATTGATGGTGAAGCCGATCATCCACATGCCCAGGAAGGTACCGAGCAGGGCGACCGGGATCACCAGGGTCGGGATCAGGGTGGCGCGGAAGTTCTGCAGGAAGATCAGCATCACCAGGAACACCAGCAAGACCGCTTCAAACAGGGTCTTGACCACTTCCTGGATCGAGATCTTGACGAACGTGGTGCTGTCGTACGGCGAGAACCAGGTCACCCCGGACGGGAAGCTGGGCTGCAGCTCGTCCATCTTGGCGCGCACCGCTTCGGCCACGTTCAGGGCATTGGCGCCCGGCAGAAGCTGGATGGCGAAGGCGCCGGTCGGCTTGCCGTTGTACTGGGTGTCGAAGCCGTAGTTGTTGGCACCGAAGGCGACGCGGGCGATGTCCTTCAGCAGCACGCGCGAACCGTCAGCGTTGGCGCGCAGGATGATGTTCTCGAATTCCTGCGGCGAGCTGAAGCGGCCTTCGGCCGAGACCGTGGCGGTGAAGTGCTGGCCTTCCGGCGACGGGTCCGAACCCAGCGCACCGGCGGCGAACTGCACGTTCTGCGCACGTACCGCGGCCAGTACCTGGCTGGCCGACAGGCCATAGCCCTGCATCTTCTCCGGGTTCAACCAGATGTTCATGGCGTACTCGGAACCGAACTGCTGGGTGCTGCCGACGCCGGGGATGCGCGAGACCTGGTCGAGCACGCGCGAACCGACGATGTCGTTCAGGGCGTCACGGTTGATGGTCGGAGTATCGGACTGCAGCGCCACCACCATCAGGAAGCCGGCGTTGGCCTTGGCCACCACCACGCCCTGCTGGGTCACTTCCGAGGGCAGGCGTGGCGTGGCCAGCGAGACCTTGTTCTGCACCTGCACCTGAGCGATGTCCGGATCGGTACCGGTCTCGAAGGTCAGGGTGATCTGCGCACGGCCGTTGGACGCGGACGAGGAACTGAAGTACAGCAGGTGATCGATACCGGTCAGCTGCTGCTCGATCACCTGGGTGACCGATTTTTCCGTGGTGTCGGCACTGGCACCCGGGTAGGTCGCCGAGACGGTGACCTGCGGCGGGGCGATGTTGGGATAGGACTCCACGCCCAGGTTGAGGATCGCGATCACGCCGCTGAGCGAGATCAGGATCGCAACCACCCAGGCGAAGACTGGATGTTCGATGAAAAATTTAGGCATGACGGAAGGTTCCCGTTACTGCTTGTTCGAATCGGTGGCGGCCGGCTTGGCCGTATCGGCCTGCTCGGGCTTGGCAGCGTCGGCCGGTGCCTTGCCTGCGGCCGGTGCCGCGCCCGCCGGAGCGGCGCCGCCTGCGGCAGGCTTGCCGTTGGCGTCTTGCCCCGGGGTCCACGGCTTGGCCACGGCCGGTGCACCTTCCTTGACCTTCTGCACGCCGGCCACGATCACCTTGTCACCGGCGGCCAGGCCGTCGCTGACCAGCCAGTTGCCGTTCTGCGCGCCATCGGTCTTCACGTTCTTGCGCACGACCTTGCCGTCGGCGCCGACCACCATCACGTAGCCGCCGGTGGTATCGCGCAGCAGGGCCTGCTGCGGTACCAGGTAGGCGTTGTTGCGCTCGCCCAGGTTGGCCTGGAAGCTGACGAAGGCACCTGGCAGCAGGATCTGCTGCGGGTTCGGCAGCACAGCGCGCAATGACACTGCACCGGTGGCCGGGTCGACCGTAGTGGAGGAGAAGTCCAGCGTGCCCGGCTCGCTGTAGGTGCTGCCATCGGCCAGCTTCACTGCCACCGTCGCCTTGCCGTCGCCGGACAGCGCCAGCGCGCCCTTGGCCTGCTGCGCGCGCAGCTGGGTCAGTTCGTCCACGCTCAGCGAGAAGTTCACGTACAGCGGGTCGAGCTGATCGACGGTGGTCAGCAGGGTCACATCGCCCTGGCCGACCAGCGCGCCCTCGGTGACCTGCTGCTTGTTGGCCACGCCACTGATCGGCGCGGTCACTTCGGCGTAACCCAGGTTGATCCGCGAGGAGGTCACGGCGGCTTCGGCCTGCTTGACCGCGGCCAGCGCGGTGCGCTCGGCCGACTCGGCGTTGTCCAGGTCGGACTTGGAGACGAACTGCTGCGGCGCCAGCGAGCGTGCACGGTCGGCGGCCACCTTGGCGTTGGCGTAGGTCGCGCGGGCCGAGGCCAGCTGCGCTTCAGACGCATTGAGCGAGGCACGCAGCGGCGCCGGGTCGATCAGGAACAGGGTCTGGCCCTGCTTGACCTGCGAGCCTTCCTGGTAGACGCGCTTGAGCAGCACGCCCGGCACCCGCGCGCGCACGTCGGCACTGCGGAACGGCGACAGGCGGCCGACCAGCTCACGCTGCAGCGGCAGGGTCTGCGGCTTGGCGTCGATCACGCCCACCTCCGGCGGCGGGGGCGTCTGCTGTTCCGGCTTCTTGCAGGCAGCCAGCGCGACAGCAACGGCGCACGTCAAGGCAAGGGTGCGGAGTGGGGCGGTCATCAGGAGGAACTCCGGGGTTGGTTTGTAGACGGGGCCGCCGACGGCTGTGGCGCGAAGGCGCGCAGGAAGCTGTCGACGGAGAACTCTGCCCAACGCCGACGCAGCAGTGCGTCATCACGGTGGGGGGTATGGAAACGCTGTTTGTCGAAATCCTGACCGGCAATCATGCTCAGCAGCAGTTCGGCCATGAAGTGCGGGTCGTCATGCCGGAGCTGGCCACGCATGCAAACGGTTTCAATCCATTCAGCAAGATGAAGCGTCAGCGCGCCGGCACCGTGCCGGTACAGCGTACGCGCCTCTTCGGGAAACTGGGCCGCATCGGCGGCAATCAGCCGGCAGGCCTGGCCCACGTGCGGTTGGTTGAAGTGCTCCAGGAAGTCAATGGCGAACTGGAGCAGGCTGGCACGCAGGTCGTCAGTGCGGAGTGCACGGACCATGGCGCCGGTGGCGTGGCCGACATGGCGCTGCATCACCCGGCGCAGCAGCTCCTGCTTGCTGCCGTAGCGCGAGTACAGGGTCTGCTTGGAGCAGCCCGCATGCTGGGCCACTGCGTCCATGCTCATCTGCATGCCCTGCTGGGCCAACAGCTGGCGTACGGCTTCGAACACGCGCTCATCGCGTGCGTCGAGGGCAACGGGGAGGTAGGCCGGATTCACGCGGTGGACTATACCGTCCAGTTCAGGATTGTGGAATCGAAACGGCGTTGCCGCGTGTGTCTTCCGGTAACACGCTTTGCCGATCCTGTCGCCAGAGCCGAACCGGGCGCCATCACCCTACCGGCGCGAACTGAATAGGCGTCTAAACCGCAGCAAACCCGAATCTGCTTATTCCGTCCTGCAGCAAGGCCTTTTCCCGCGGTAGGGCTACAATTTCATTTTCCCAACTGAGCAAGCGCATCGCTCTGCCATGAAACCGCAAAAAACCGCAGCCAAGACCGTGAAAAACAAGACCAAACCAGCAGAAGCGGAGGTCGCAGTGACCGCTGGTTTCTCCCTGGAGCCGGTGTACACGGCCTTGCGCAAGCGCTACCCCGCGGCCGCACAGGCCGAAGCAGTGGCCTTTGCCACTGACTTCTACAAGCGCATGGAGGCGGACGAGTTCCCGCACCACAGCGCTGAAGAGTGGGCCGCTCTCGCGGCTGAGACGCTGGAATTCGCCCGTGCCCGCAAGGCTGGCAAGGCCAACGTCCGCGTGTTCAATCCGACCGCGAAGGCCAACGGTTGGGAATCGCCGCATACCGTGCTGCAGATCGTCAACGACGACATGCCGTTCCTGGTCGACACCGTCACCATGTCGCTGGCCGAGCAGGGCGTGGGTGTCCACGTGCTGGGCCACCCGGTGCTGCGCTTCACCCGCGACAAGGCCGGCAAGCTGGTCAAGGTCGGCGAGGGTGATGCCGAGTCGGTGATGCTGCTGGAGATCGACCGCCAACCGGCCGACGCCATGGCCGCCATCGAACAGGCCATCAACAAGGCGCTGGATGAAGTGCGTGCGATCGTGCGCGACTGGCAGCCGATGAAGGACAAGGCGCTGGCACTGGCCGACGACCTGGGCAGCCGCCAGCTGCCGGTCGACGACGCGTCGCGCAAGGAAGCACAGGAGTTCCTGCGCTGGGCCGCTGACAACCACTTCACCTTCTTCGGCTACCGCGAGTACCGCGTCGAGAAGCAGGGCAAGGAAGAGGTGCTGGCGCCGCTGAACGACACCGGCCTGGGCCTGATGCGCGGCAAGGACAAGTCCGCCGCCCGTCCGGTCAAGACCCTGGCCGCGCAGGGCCTGAACACCACGTCCGGTTTGAAGGACGCGCTGATCCTGACCAAGACCAATGCCCGTTCGCGCGTGCACCGCGCCGGTTACATGGACTACATCGGCGTGCTGGAGTTTGACGCCAAGGGCAAGATCATCGGCGAGCAGCGTTTCCTCGGCCTGTTCACCTCCAGCGCCTACAACCGTCGCCCGTGGGAAATCCCGCTGGTGCGCCAGCGCCACGAGCACGTGATGAAGCAGTCCGGCCTGGCCCCGGCCAGCCACAGTGGCAAGGCCCTGCGCCATATCCTGGAAACCCTGCCGCGCGAAGAACTGTTCCAGTCCAGCGAGGACGAACTGTTCCGCACCGCGATGGGCGTGCTGGGCCTGCAGGAACGCGTGCGCAGCCGCCTGTTCCTGCGCCGCGACAAGTACAGCCGTTTCATCTCCGCGCTGGTCTACCTGCCGCGCGAGCGCTTCAACACCGACGTGCGCCTGCGCATCGAAGCGATGCTGAAGGACGCGCTGCACGGCGAGTACGTGGACAGCTCGGTGGTGCTGGGCGAATCGCCGCTGGCCCAGGTGCACCTGATCGTGCGCCCGAAGCCGGGTGAAATGCTCGACGTCGATACCGCCGAACTGGAGCAGAAGCTGGCCCAGGTCCTGCGCAACTGGCAGGACGACCTGCGCGAGGCGCTGGTGGCCCGCCATGGCGAGACCGAAGGCCTGCGCATCGCCGCCCGCATCGGCAAGGCGCTGCCGGCCGGTTACATCGAAGACAACAGCACGGCTGTTGCGGCCAACGATGTCAGCCAGCTCGACGCGCTGACCGGCCCGGACGACCTGCGCCTGAGCCTGCAGGCCGTGCCGCGCGAAAGCGGCGATGGCCTGCGCCTGAAGCTGTATCGCCAGCTGGATGACATCCCGCTGTCGGACGCGCTGCCGATGATGGAAAACATGGGCCTGCGCGTGATCGCCGAGCGTCCGTACCGCCTGTCGGTCGACAACGCCCCGGTATACGTGCAGGACTTCGAGGTCGAGTCCACCGCTGGCGCGATCGATGCCGCCAGTGTCGATGAAGCCTTCGGCGAGACCTTCGCCCGCGTCTGGCACGGCGATGCCGAGAACGATGGCTTCAACCGCCTGGTGCTGGCGGCCGGCCTGCACTGGCGCCAGGTCGCCATGCTGCGTGGCTACTGCAAGTACCTGCTGCAGACCGGCGTGCCGTTCTCGCAGGCCTACGTGGAAGGCACGTTCGCGCGCTACCCGCTGCTGGCCCGTCTGCTGGTCGAGCTGTTCGAAGCCCGCTTCGATCCGGCCACCGGCCACGAGAGCAAGGACGACATCGCCGCCGGCCAGGCCCAGCTGAAGGCCCACTTCGATGTGCTGGCTGCTGGCGACGAGGCCACCCTGAAGGTGCTCAAGACCGTGGTCGACGCCCGCAAGGGCGACCGTGACGCGCAGATGCAGGCCGCGCGCGATGCGCTGCTGAAGCTGATGGACCGCGTGTCCAGCCTGGACGAGGACCGCATCCTGCGCTCGTTCATGGGCGTGATCGACGCGACCCTGCGCACCAGCTACTACCAGACCGATGCCAACGGCCAGCACGGCCATGTCATCAGCTTCAAGTTCGATTCGGCGCTGGTGCCGGACCTGCCGAAGCCGCGCCCGTACCGCGAGATCTTCGTGTACGGCCCGCGCGTGGAAGGTACCCACCTGCGCTTCGGTGCGGTTGCGCGTGGCGGCCTGCGCTGGTCGGATCGTCGCGAAGACTTCCGTACCGAAGTGCTGGGCCTGGTCAAGGCACAGATGGTCAAGAACACCGTCATCGTGCCGGTCGGTGCGAAGGGTGGCTTCTTCGCCAAGACCCCGCCGGTGAACGGCGACCGCGATGCGATCTTCGCCAACGGCGTGGCCTGCTACAAGCTGTTCATCCAGGGCCTGCTGGACATCACCGACAACATCGTCAACAACAAGATCGTGCCGCCGCTGGATGTCGTGCGCCACGACATGGACGATCCGTACCTGGTGGTGGCCGCCGACAAGGGCACCGCGACCTTCTCCGACATCGCCAACGGCCTGGCCGTCGCGCACGGCTTCTGGATGGGCGATGCGTTCGCCTCCGGTGGTTCGGTCGGCTACGACCACAAGGGCATGGGCATCACCGCGCGCGGTGCGTGGGAATCGGTCAAGCGCCACTTCCGTGCGCTGGGCCGTGACAGCCAGAGCCAGGACTTCACTGCGGTCGGCGTCGGCGACATGTCCGGCGACGTGTTCGGCAACGGCATGCTGCTGTCGCGCCACATCCGCCTGGTCGCTGCGTTCGACCACCGCCACATCTTCCTGGACCCGAATCCGGATGCGGCCACGTCGTTCATCGAGCGTGAGCGCCTGTTCACCCTGCCGCGTTCGAGCTGGGCCGACTACGACACCAAGCTGATCAGCAAGGGCGGCGGCGTGTACCCGCGCAGCCTGAAGTCGATCGAGATCACCCCGCAGGTGCGTGAGGCGCTGGGCCTGGACGAGAACGTCAAGGCGCTGTCGCCGAACGATCTGATGAGTGCGATCCTGAAGGCACCGGTCGACCTGCTGTGGAACGGTGGCATCGGTACCTACGTCAAGGCCGCCAGTGAACAGCACAGCGACGTCGGCGACCGTGCCAACAACGCGCTGCGCGTGAACGGTGGCGAGCTGCGCTGCAAGGTGGTGGGCGAGGGCGGCAACCTGGGCATGACCCAGCTGGGCCGCATCGAGGCTGCCCAGGCCGGCGTGCTGCTCAACACCGACTTCATCGACAACTCGGCCGGCGTCGATACCTCCGACCACGAAGTCAACATCAAGATCCTGCTCAACGATGTGGTGCGGGCCAAGAAGCTGACCGTCGAGCAGCGCAACAAGCTGCTTGCGTCGATGACCGATGAGGTCGCCGAGCTGGTGCTCAACGACAACTACCGCCAGAACCAGGCGCTGAGCCTGATGGAGCGGATGGCAGTCAAGCGCCTGGGGTCCAAGCAGCACTTCATCCGCACCCTGGAACAGCAGGGCCTGCTCGATCGCCAGATCGAGTTCCTGCCGTCCGATGCCGAGCTCTCGCAGCGCAAGGCACGCGGCCAGGGCCTGACCCGTCCGGAGCTGTCGGTGCTGCTGTCCTATTCCAAGCTGGTGGCGTTCAACCAGCTGCTGGATTCGGACATTCCGGAAGATCCGTACCTGTCCAAGGAGCTGCAGCGCTACTTCCCGACCCCGCTGCAGAAGAAGTACGCCGACGCGATGGAGCGTCACCGCCTGAAGCGCGAAATCATCGCCACGGCCGTGACCAACCAGACCATCAACCGCATGGGCGCCACCTTCCTGATGCGCATGCAGGAAGACACCGGTCGTTCCATCGCCGAGGTCGCCAAGGCGTACACCATCAGCCGTGAAACGCTGGATGCACGCGCGCTGTGGGCGCAGATCGATGCCCTCGACGGCAAGGTGCCGGAGTCGGTGCAGATCGACGCACTGGAAGTGATCTGGAAGCTGCAGCGTTCGTTCGTGCGCTGGCTGCTGTCGCGCCCGGGTGCGATGCCGGGCATCACCGAAGCGGTCAACCGCTACCAGGGTCCGTTCAACGACATCCGCGTTGCTTCGGGTGTGCTGCCGGATTCGCAGCGTCCGACCTACGAAGCTCTGGTGGCCGAGTGGAAGGAAAAGGGCCTGCCGTCCGCGCTGGCGCAGCAGCTGGCCGAACTGCACTTCTTGGAGCCGGCGTTCGACATCATCGAACTGGCCCGCACCCGCAAGCTGAAGCCGGTGGACGTGTCCAAGGTCCACTTCCGCCTGGGCGATGCCCTGCAGCTGCCGTGGCTGTTCGAGCAGGTCGACGCGCTGGAGGTCAACGGTCGTTGGCACGCCGTGGCACGTGGCGTGCTGCGTGACGAGCTGGCCGCCAACCACCGCAACTTGGCCGGCCAGGTGCTGGGCACCAAGGGTGGCAGTGCTGAAGCCAAGGTGGCCGCCTGGATGGGCCGCGACGACAACAGCCTGCGCTTCACCCTGGCGATGCTGGCCGAACTGGCCGAGCAGAAGACCCTGGACTACCCGACCGTTTCGGTCGCAGTCCAGCGCCTGGGCCAGCTCGCTGCGCACGGCGCGTAAGTGACGTAGCGCTGGGCCATGCCCGGCCTGCGTGGAGAAAAGGAGCGGCCCCGCGAAAGCGGGGCCGTTCTGCATTGCCTTGGTAGTGCCGGCCGCTGGCCGGCAACTGCATGAACCGTTATCGGCTGAAGCTGCTGGCCAGCGGCCGGCACTACCGGGTATGCTCTTGCTGGCACACCCACCCGGATCCACCGATGAGCGACACCCCCCGCATCGCTTTCCTGGCCAGCACCGCTGAGCCCGCGCAGATGGCCCGCGCGGCGATGGTCTCGCGTTATGGCGATCACGCGCCGGAGCAGGCCGACGTGCTGTGCCCGCTGGGGGGCGACGGCTTCATGCTGCAGACCCTGCATCGGCATGGGCACCTGGGCAAGCCGGTGTTCGGCATGAAGCTGGGCACCGTGGGCTTCCTGATGAACCAGTACCGCGGCGACGATGACGTGCAGGCGCGCATCGCCCGTGCCGAACCGGCCAACCTGCGCCCGTTGGAGATGGTGGCGCTGACCGAATCGGGCACCAGTACCGGGTCGCTGGCCTACAACGATGTTTCACTGCTGCGCCAGACCCGGCAGGCTGCGCATATCGGCATCGACCTGAACGGCCAGGAGCGCGTGGCCGAACTGATCGGTGACGGCGTGCTGGTCGCCACCCCGGCCGGCAGCACCGCCTACAATTATTCCGCGCACGGCCCGGTGTTGCCGCTGGGGTCGCATACCATCGCGCTGACGCCGCTGGCCCCATATCGGCCGCGACGCTGGCGCGGGGCGATCCTCAAGGCCGACACCGAAGTGCGCTTCCGCGTGCTCGATCCCTACAAGCGTCCGGTCAGCGTCACCGCTGACTCGCACGAGACCCGCGACGTAGTGGAGGTGACCATCCGCGAGTCCAGGGACCGGCGCGTGACCCTGCTGTTCGACCCGGAACACAACCTGGAAGACCGGATCCTGAGCGAACAGTTCGTTTTTTGAGGACAATGGGCGGCCGGCCCTGCCGACCGCTTGAAGGACCCCCACCGATGGGCGACAACTCCCCCCGTTTGCTGACCGTCGCGGTCACCTCGCGCGCGCTGTTCGACCTCGAGGAAAGCCATGCGCTGTTCGAGAGCGATGGCGTGGCGGCCTATGCAGAATTCCAGCGCCAGCATGAGGACGACATCCTCGGACCTGGCGTGGCCTTCCCGGTAGTGCGCAAGCTGTTGGCCCTGAACCAGGGCGCCAGCCCGGAGGACCCGCGGGTCGAGGTGATCCTGCTGTCGCGCAATTCGGCCGACACCGGCCTGCGCATCTTCAATTCGATCCAGCACTATGGCCTGGGCATCATCCGCGCGACGTTCACCGCCGGCGAGCCGACCTGGCCCTACGTGAAGCCGTTCGGCACCGACCTGTTCCTGTCGGCCAACCCCGAATCGGTGCGCAGCGCGCTGCGCCATGGCATCGCGGCGGCGACCATCCTGCCCAAGCCGCCTGGCGAGACCGCAGCCGCAGCGGCCGACCAGATCGACATCGGTCGCCCTGCCGGGCAGCTGCGCATCGCCTTTGACGGTGACGCGGTGATCTTTGGTGACGAGAGTGAACGCATTTCGCGCGAGCAGGGCGTGGAAGCCTTTGGCCGCCATGAGCGCGAACGGGCCCGCGAGCCGCTCAGCGGCGGTCCGTTCCGTGGCTTCCTGTCAGCGCTGCACACGCTGCAGGAAGTATTCCCTGCCGGCGAGAGCGCGCCGATCCGTACCGCACTGGTGACTGCGCGTTCGGCGCCGGCCCATGAGCGGGTGATCCGCACCCTGCGCGAGTGGGGCGTGCGCCTGGACGAAGCGCTGTTCCTCGGCGGCCGGCACAAGGGGCCGTTCCTGCAGGCGTTCGGCGCCGACATCTTCTTCGACGATTCGCAGCACAACATCGACAGCGCCCGCGAGCATGTGGCTGCCGGCCACGTACCGCACGGCGTCGCCAACGAGGGATAGGGCGGATTCGACCGGCAGGTGCCAACCGTTGGTTGGCACTGCCGTCAGGCCACGGGTCCGATCAAGGGCTGCCCGACATCCCCAACTGCAGATCCACCACCTTCCAGCGCAGCCCCTGCGGCTCCAGCACCACCTTCATCGGCGGCTGGCCGGGACCGCGATCGACATCGATCACGAAGCGGTCCAGCGCTTCGAAATGGTGTTCGGCATGCTTCAACGGTCGCGCCGGTTCGGTCGGGCCGAAGGCATCGCCGCCCTGCAGTTCATTGCGGCCGCGCTTCCACAGCACGTGGCCCTGCAGCATCGCGCCGATCCCGGTGGGGGTCACCATGGTGTCCACCGCGGCACCGCCCAGCTGGTCGCCCAGCCCGTACAGCAGGGCACCGAAGGGACTGGCCGCCACGTCCGGGCCGGCCTGGCGCACCAGGTAGTCATTGAGCTGCGCGCGCAGGCTGCTGCGCACGCGCGGGAAATCGACGTAGCGTTCCAGGCGCGCGGTGTCGCGCTGCTCGATGGCCTTGGAAAGGCCATTGACGGTCAGGTAGGGGCCGCCGAACCACCAGGCCGCCAGGGCCAGGACCAGCAGCACAACCAGTGCGGAGAGTTTCTTCATGGCGGACAGACTGCCGCAACGGCGGCAGTGCGGGGTGAAGACTCACTGACTGGGCGAACCACGGCCATCACCGAAGGCATCGACCAGCTGTTGCCGTTCCGCCGGGGGCAGCGCCTCAAGGCGCGTCGCCAGCACTTCGTCCAGGCTGCCGGTGCGGGTGGTGCCCAGAATGCCGCTGGCGACGCCGCGATGGCCCAGGGCGTAGGCAAACGCGGTCTGGGCGGGGCGCTGGCTGTGGATGGCGGCGATGGTGTGGCGCATCCGGCGTGCGCTGTGCATCAGGGAGCGGCTGCTTGGCTTGAGCCAGGCTCTGGCCAGGTACCAGGCGTCGGCCGGGCGCGGCAGGCGGGCCCGTGATGGCAGCAGGTGGCCCTGCGCCAGCACGGTGCCGGCCAGCACGCCGATACCGGCCGCGTGCAGCCGGTCGATGAGAGGTTCACGATCCTGCTGCAGGGCGTTGTAGTCCAGAAGCACCACGTCGAACAGCGTGGGATGGTCGATCATCCAGCACAGGGTCGACGCCGTGTGCGTATTGATGCCGGTGTGCCGGATCAGCCCGCGTTCGCGCAGTCGCTGCAGTGCGGCCAGCAGGTCATCGTTGATGTCGTGCTGGCTGGCACCGTGCAGCTGGTAGATATCGAGGTAATCCAGGCCGAGGTTGCGCAGCGAGGCTTCGCAGCTGGCGGTGATGGCCGCTGGCGAAAAATTGCGCTGCTCGGCGCCGCTGACGCCGGCCTGGCCGGTCAGCGTGCCGCCCTTGCTGGAGATCACCAGCGAATCGCGCGGGTATTGCTTGAGCAAGGAGCGCAGGATGCGGCCTAGCCGCGGCTCGGCGTGGAAACCGGAGTAGTTGTGACCGGTGTCCAACAGGTTCACGCCCTGTGCCAGTGCATGCTCGACGACGTGCGCGGCCGACTGCTCCGGGAAGCGCCGATGCCCCCAGAAGCCGGAACAGCCCAGGCCCACCGGCGAAACCGCCAGCCCGGTGCGGCCCAGCGTGCGGCGTTGGTGCGCCAACGACATCAGAATTCCAGGTCCAGCGCTGCGCACAGATAGTCGACGAACGGGCCGAGCGCGGCCAGATCCTTGCCCAGCGTGGACAGCAGGCGTGGGCCGGTCATCGTGGCGTCATCCAGCGGGCGCCACATCACCCAGTTGCGGTGCTTGAGGTCGTCGATGAACTCGAAGTCGGCCGGGAAGCCGCGCGGCGGACGCACCAGCTTTTCGCTCTCCTCGAACTCGAAGCGCCTGCGCAGCGCAGGTGCATGGGCCGCGGCCTTCCAGCTGCCCGGATTGTCGAGGATGAAGTGGCGCACGCGGCGCTGGGTTTCCGGTTCCGGGTGCCACAGGCCGGCACCGACAAAGCTCTCGCCTGGCTGCAGGTGCACATAGAACGAGGGCGCGGCCACTTCGCGACGGCGCTCATGGAACAGGCGCGCACCCTGCCAGGTCTTGTAAGGCGATTTGTCGTTGGAGAAACGCGCGTCGCGGTGGATGCGGAACAGTGAGCCGCCGACGCCGCGGGTATCGGCGCGGAAGTGTTCGCTGACCTCGGCAAGGGCTGGCTGAAGATCACCCAACAGGCGCAGGAACGGCTGTCGCACATGCTCTTCGTACTGCTGGCGGTGGTCGTTGAACCACGCCTTTTCGTTGTGGCGCGCCAGGCTGCGCAGGAACTTGAAGCTGGCGTCCGAGAAATAGGTACTCACAAGGTCTCCTGCAGGTGCTGGCCCCAGTCGCGCAACGATTGCAGCAGGGCCTGGCGCCGCGCGTCGTCGGGCGACTCGGCGGCCAGCGCATCGAGCTGCTGCTGGTACTGGGGCAGGTTGAGTTCGCCCAGGCCGCCGTCTCCCAGCAGGCGCTGGCGCCGGTAATCCTGCCAGCGCTGGCGTTCAGCCGGCGCGAGGCTGTCCGGATGATTGCGCGCACGGTAGCGGAACAGCAGCTCCGGCAGGCGCGGGTCGCGGAAGCGGCCTTCCAGCGCGGCCAACTGCTCCGGTGCGGTGGTGCGGGCCAGCGCCAGCAGCGGTTTGTCGCCGTTGCCGAGGAAGCCGTCGTACAGGGAGGCATCGACGTCGGCCACGGTGGCCGCGCGCGGCTGGTTGTAGACCTGGCGCGCCTTCTCGGCAAGCTGAGGGGCGAACCCGCGCAGCCGTTCAACCTTGGCCTCGATCGCGGCCACGTCCAGGCCCAGGCGCGCGTGGTCGTCGCCACGAAGGTGGTTCCAGGCGACCAGGGCGGGCACCTTGTTCAGGTGCACTTCCTTCAGCGGCACCCGTGCCACGCCCTCGGGCAGTTCACTGGCGCGCAGGTACAGGCGCTGTGCGATCACCTCGGCCGGCAGGGCCAGCAGGTCGTCGATGTCGCCGTCCAGGTCGAACACGATCACCCGGTTGCTGATCGTCGGGTGCACGGCCAACGGCAGCACCGGCGCCGCGCACAGACGGCTGGCGGGGTAGCGCATGGAAATGTGCAGCACCGGCGTCATCGCGGTGACATCCAGCAGGCTGCCGACGAAACGCTTGTCGCGCAGCTTCAGGGCGTAGTCCCACAGGCGCGGCTGCGACTGCTTGAACAGCCGTGCCATGCCGATCGTGGCTCGCACGTCTGACAGCGCTTCGTGCGCATCACCCTCGCGCACGTTGTTGGCTTCGGCCAGGTGCTCGAGTTTGAACGAGGTGGCACCGTCCTCGCGCAGCGGCCACTGGATGCCATCCGGGCGCATCGCACGCATCAGCCGCAGCATGTCCAGCAGGTCCCAGCGCGAATTGCCGTTGCGCCACTCGCGTTCGTATGGGTCATGGAAGTTGCGGAACAGGCCGTAGCGGACGAATTCATCGTCGAAGCGCAGCGTGTTGTAGCCCAGCGCGCAGGTGCCGGGTCGCGACATCAGTTCGTTGATGCGGTCGAAGGCTTGGGACTCGCTGATGCCTTCGGCCAAGGCCTGCTGCGGGGTGATGCCGGTGACCAGGGTGGCCATCGGTGAGGGCAACAGGTCATCGGCCGGGCGCACGAAGAAGCTGATCGGCGTGTCGATCTCGTTGAGGTCGGCGTCGGTGCGGATGGCGGCGAACTGCGAGATGCGGGTGCGCCGTGGATCCTGGCCGAAGGTTTCCAGGTCGTAGAACAGGAAGCTGTCGGCCATCAGTGCGCACCCTCCAGGACCGGTAGCTGCGCGTGGATCTGCGCTTCCAGCGCCGCCCAGTCGATGTTGTCCAGCGACTCGTGGCCGACCGTGGCCGCCGCCAGCAAATCGCGCTGCAGTTCGGTGCGGCGCAGCGCTTCGGCGTACGGCGTGTGCAGGAAGGTGACCATCGTGTAGTGCGGGACGAAGCGGGTCGGCCAGCGCCGCTGCAGTTCCTGCTCCAGTTCGCGCTGCAGCAGGAACGAGGGATCGGCCACGCGGTCGCGCATTTCCAGGTAGTTCTCCAGCGCCATCTGCTGGATCGCGCGTGCATTGGGTTTGCGCTCGGCCTCGAACGCAGCGAACGCACTTTCCAGGTCATCCGCCTCCATCAGGTGACGGGCCAGCGCAACGCAATCCTCGAACGCGCAGTTCATGCCCTGGCCGTGGAACGGCACCATTGCATGCGCGGCGTCGCCGATCAGTACGGCGCGACCCTGCTGGTGCCAGCGCTCCAGGGTGAGCGTGCCGAGCAGGCCCGGCGGGTGCTGTTCCCAATCCACGCGCAGGTTCGGGATCAGCGGCAGCGCGTCCGCGAACTCGCGAGCGAACAGCGCCTCGGCCTGCGCACCGGTATTGATCGTGGCAAAGCTGGGATCGCCCTGGTTGGGCAGGAACAGGGTGACGGTGAAGGTGCCTTCATGATTGGGCAGGGCGATGCACATGTAGTGGCCGCGTGGCCAGATGTGCAGCGCGTTGCGCTCGATGCGGAAGCCCCCGTCTTCGGCCGGCGGAATCTCCAGCTCCTTGTAGGAGTGATCGAGGAAGGCGATGTCCTCGCCCAGCGGCGCGCGCCGGTTCATTGCCGCACGCAGCGCCGAACCGGCACCGTCTGCACCGATCAGGGTGTCGAAGCGGATGTCGTGCGGGCTGTCATCGCGGTCATCGATGAAGCGGGCGTAGCCGGCATCGAAATCAACGGTGTGCAGGCGGCGATGGAAATGCACGGTGGCCCCTGCCTGTTCGGCCAGTTCCAGCAGCGTGGTGTTCAGGTCGCTGCGGTGGATCGACCAGATCACTTCGCTGTCATCACGGCCATAGCGCTGCAGCTGCGGTTCGCCGTCGCGTGGATGCACCATGCGTCCGCGCATCATCACCGCGCGCGCCATCACCTCGTCTTCCACACCGGCCTGGCGCAGGGCGTTGCGCCCACGCTCGGCCAGCGCCAGGTTGATCGAGCGGCCGCTCTCGTAGTCGGCCACGCGCGGATCGCCGCGGCGTTCGTACAAGGTGATGCGCCAGCCCTGGCGTGACAGCAGGATGGCCAGCAGGGAGCCGGCGAGGCCGGCACCGATAATGCTCAACGAGCGGGAGGCGTGTGCGATCAACGAACTGTCCAGCAGTAGGGGAGGGACCGGCTCAAAGGCCGGCCCAGGCTTCCACTTCCTCGACGAAGTGGTGAACGTCCAGGTAGCGGTTGTAGAGCGGGGTGGGCGAGATGCGGATCACGTCGGGCTCGCGCCAGTCGCCGAGCACGCCGATGCTGCGCAGGTGCTCGAACAGGGCGCGCCCGCGCTCGCGGCCGCCGATCACGCGCAGCGACAACTGGCAGCCGCGGCGCTGCGGGTCTGCCGGGGTGATGATCTCCAGCACCTGCGGCAGGCGTGCGCGCACCAGTGCTTCGAGCATGCCGGTCAGCGCCAGCGATTTGCTGCGCAGCGCGTCCATGCCGGCTCGCTCGAACAGGTCCAGCGAGGCGCGCAACGGTGCCAGCCCCAGAATGGGCGGATTGCTCAGCTGCCACCCTTCGGCACCGATGGCCGGGGTGAACTGCGGTGCCATCTGGAAACGGGTGGCTTCCTCATGGCCCCACCAGCCAGCGAATCGGGGCAGGGTGGTGTCGCGATGGTGGCGCTCGTGCACGAAAGCGCCGGCAACCGCGCCCGGGCCGCTGTTGAGGTATTTGTAATGGCACCACACCGCAAAGTCCGGCGCCACGTCATGCAGGCGCAGCGGCAGGTTGCCCACCGAATGCGCCAGGTCGAAGCCGATGCGCGCCCCCTGCAGGCGTGCGGCGCGGGTGATTGCATCGAGGTCGAAGGCCTGACCGGTGCGGTACTGCACGCCGGGCCACAGCACCAGCGCCAGGCGCGGGCCGTGCTCGGCGATGGCGCGTTCGATCGCGGTCAGCGAGATCGTGCCGTTGGCTTCGTCCGGCTGCACTTCCACCAGGCACTGGGCCGGGTCGAAGCCATGGAAGCGGATCTGTGCTTCGACCGCGTGGCGGTCGGTCGGGAATGCGCCGGCTTCCATCAGGATCACCGGGCGCTGCGTGGTCGGCCGGTAGAAGCTGACCATCATCAGATGCAGGTTCACGCTCAGCGTGTTCATCGCCACCACTTCGCTGGGCAGCGCACCGACCACGCGGGCCAGCTGCGCGCTCACCAGGCGGTGGTAGGACAGCCACTGGGTAGGGCCGGTGAAGTGGCCTTCGACCGCCAGCTCGCCCCACTGCTTCATCACTTCCTGCACCGCGGCCTGAGCGCCACGCGGCTGCAGGCCCAGCGAGTTGCCGACGAAGTAGGTCTGCTCGCCGCCGCCATGGCGCGGAATCAGGAATTCGTTACGCATCGGACGCAGCGGATCGGCGGCGTCCAGGGCAATGGCGTGGGTGCGGCTGAGCAGGTCGGACATGGTCGGGCAACAGGCTGCAACGGGACCGCCAGTGTAGCGCTTGGCGGCGTGCCTGCCGCCGAACCTGTAGAGCGGAGCCCATGTTCGGCTGCCGGGCCACGAAGCCGAGCATGGGCTCGGTTCTACAGGGGCAGGTGCTCAGCCCGCCGCCGGCACCGGCAGCGGATCCACGTGCCCGCACTGGCTGCAGGTGCGCAGTTCCAGGCTGGCGTGGTAGCGCGCGAACACCTTGGGCAGGTCGGTCTCGATGTTCTGCAGCGCGAAGAACTCTTCGTGCAGCTTGTGGTTGCAGCGTTCGCAGTGCCAGATCACCCCGTCCTTCTCGTGCGGCAGGCGCTTGCGCTCGACCACCAGGCCGATGCCCCCGGGCGGGCGGCGCGGCGAGTGCGGCACCTTCGCCGGCAGCAGGAAGATCTCGCCGGCGCGGATCGGGATGTCACGTACCGCACCGTCCTCCTGCACCTTCAGCACCATCTCGCCCTCGAGCTGGTAGAACCACTCCGGGCCTTCGTCGTAGTGATAGTCGGTGCGCGAATTCGGCCCGCCGACCACCATCACGATGAAATCGCCGTTGTCGATCATCTTGTTGCCCACCGGCGGCTTCAGCAGGTGGCGGTTCTCTTCGATCCAGGCGTGCAGGTTGATCGGCGAAGCGAGCATGGTGGTCATCCGTGGGGGATCAGTCGCGACGGCCCTTGCGCGGCACGAAGGATAGTGCCTTCTCATATGCCGGCTGCAGCTCTTCCAGCGAGCCTACGTCGATGCCCATTTCACGCACGCGACCGTCCTTCAGGCTGTACACCCAGCCATGCACCATCAGCTTCTGGCCGCGGGCCCAGGCGTCCAGCACGATGGTCGAGCGACAGAGGTTGGCGACCTGCTCGATCACGTTCAGCTCGCACAGGCGGGCGTGCTTGAGTTCATCGTCTTCGATCGCATCGAGGATGCCCTGGTGCTTCTGAACGACGTCGCCGACGTGGCGCAGCCAGTTGTCGGCCAGGCCGACGCGGGTATTGTGCAGGCAGGCGTGCACGCCGCCGCAGCCGTAATGGCCGACGATCAGAATGTGCTTGACCTTCAGCTGGTCCACCGCGTACTGCACCACGCTCAGGCAGTTCAGGTCGGTGTGGGCGACCACGTTGGCAACGTTGCGGTGCACGAACACTTCGCCGGGTGCCATGCCGATGATCTGGTTGGCCGGAACTCGTGAATCGGAGCAGCCGATCCACAGGTACTCGGGATGCTGCTGCTTGGCCAGCTGGTGGAAGAAGTCCGGGTCTTCCTTCTCGATGCGGTCGGCCCAGTCGCGGTTGTTCTGCAGCAGCTTGTGGATGTCTTTCATGTTCGGATGCCTGGCGTCGGGTGGGGGCGCGCCGCAGCCGTCCGGCTGCGTCGTCGCGGGAATCGGGGGCGTTCAGCCGCTGCGGGTGGCCTGTTCGCGGTGCCAGCGCATCCACTGCGCCAACTCGGTGGAGGAAGGGGTGCCCAGCTGTTCCAGTTCGGCGATCACGGCACGCTGGTTCGCATCGGGGTGGTTCTGGCTCAGCTTCAGCTTCAGCTGCACGTGTTCAACCTGGAAGCGGAAGCCGACGATGGCGCGCAGCTCCGGGCCGTGTTCGGCGCGCGCGGCATCGAAGCGCCAGGCCTGGCCGACGCTGGCTTCGAAATGGTCGCTGATCGCGCCGACCAGTTCGGCCAGCGCATCGGTGTCGTCGAAGGTGTGCAGCTGGCCGCGCAGCTCGGCGGCCGCATAGTTCCAGGTCGGCACCCGCGCGGCGGGCTCCTTGTCCGGATACCAGCTGGCCGAGACGTAGCCGTGCGGGCCATCGACCAGTACCTTGGCCGCACCGCTGTGGCGCGACTGCGGGTTGGCGCGGGCCCAGTGCCCGCGCAGCTCGATGCGCTCGCCCTCGCGCCGGTACAACACCGGCATCCGCGTCAGCTCCGGCAGGCCATCGCTGCCCGGGGTGAGCACGCTGACGAACGGATCGCGCGCCAGCAGGCGGTCCAGCCAGAGCAGGTCGGTCTCGGCGAAGGCGCGCGGGGTGAACATGCCAGGGTCAGGCGCGCCCGCCCAGCGACTGGATCATGCGGCCACGCAGGCCCTCGTCGCTGTCGGCCTGCGGCGGCTGCACTTCGTGCAGGCTGAAGCCGCGCACCAGCGCGTCCTCCTCGTCCAGGCCGTCATACTCGACGAATTCGGCGTCGAACAGCTGCGAACGGGCGGTGTCTTCACTGTCATAGCTCAGCGTGTTGCCGTCGCTGTCGAGCACTTCGGCGGTGCCGGCCGGGCGCACCCGCAGGCGTGCCCAGATCAGGGTGTTGCCGAGGCTGGCCAGCCACCAGCTGTCGCGCGAAGTGGTGATGTCATTCATGGATGTGTTACCAGAGCGAGGCCAGCCAGAGCAGGGCAGCCATGCCCAGTCCGGCCAGCAGGGTCAGCAGCGATACCCAGGCCGGCGTCGCCAGCCCGGACAATGATCGGTCCGGCTGCTGGCGATAGTCGCGGCGCAGCAGCCAGGCCAGGGCATCGGGCTTGAGGAAGGCGCCGCTGCCGAAGCGCTCGGCGAGCGCCGGATGGCGGTCGCGCACGTGCACCAGGGTCAGTGGCCAGAAGATCACGAAGGCACTGAACCCGGCCACTGCAACGCCAACGAAACAGAGGGCGAAGAACAGGGTCATGGGGGCAGCACCTCCGTGGTCGTTTGGGGCTTAGAAGTCCGCGCTGCCCGGGGCGCGCGGGTAGGGGATCGCATCGCGGATGTTGGACAGCCCGCAGACGTACACCACCAGGCGCTCGAAGCCCAGGCCGAAGCCGGCGTGCGGCACCGAACCATAGCGGCGGAAATCGCGGTACCAGCTGTAGTGCTCACGATCCAGGCCGAACTGGGCCATGCGCGCATCCAGCACGTCCAGGCGCTCTTCGCGCTGGCTGCCGCCGATGATCTCGCCGATGCCCGGGGCCAGCACGTCCATCGCGGCAACGGTCTTGCCGTCGTCGTTCAGGCGCATGTAGAAGGCCTTGATGTGCTCCGGGTAGTTGGTCACCACCACCGGGCGGCCGACGTGTTCCTCGGTCAGCCAGCGCTCGTGCTCGGTCTGCAGGTCCAGGCCCCATTCCACCGGGAAGTCGAACTTCCTGCCGGACTTCTGCAGCAGGCTGACCGCATCGGTGTAGTCGATGCGCTCGAACGGTGCGTTGATGAAATCTTCCAGCTTGGTGATCGCGTTCTTGTCCACGCGCTCGGCGATGAAGGCCAGGTCGTCGCTGCGCTCGTTCAGCACCGCGCGGAACAGGTACTTCAGGAACTCTTCGGCCAGGCGTGCGTCTTCGGCCAGGTCGGCGAAGGCGATTTCCGGCTCGATCATCCAGAACTCCGCCAGGTGGCGGGTGGTGTGGCTGTTTTCGGCGCGGAAGGTCGGGCCGAAGGTGTAGACCTTGCTCAGCGCCAGGCAATAGGCCTCGACGTTCAGCTGGCCAGACACGGTCAGGAAGGTTTCCTTGCCGAAGAAGTCGCGGCTGAAATCGATCGCGCCCTTCTCGTCGCGCGGCAGGTTCACCATGTCCAGGGTGGACACGCGGAACATCTGGCCGGCGCCTTCGGCGTCGGAGGTGGTGATGATCGGGGTGCTGATCCAGTTGAAGCCGTTCTCGTGGAAGAAGCGGTGCACGGCCTGGGCCAGGCAGTTGCGGATGCGGGTGACCGCCCCGAACAGGTTGGTGCGCGGGCGCAGGTGCGCCACTTCGCGCAGGAACTCCGGCGACATCGGCTTGGGCTGGATCGGATAGGTGAGCGGGTCTTCGACCCAGCCGACCACTTCAAGCGTGCTGGCCTGGATCTCGAACGACTGGCCCTTGCCCTGCGACTTCACCAGGGTACCGGTGCCGATGACCGAGCAGCCGCTGGTCAGCCGCTTGATCTCGTCGAAATTGCCCAGGGTGTCGTTGGCCACGACCTGGATCGGGGCGAAGCAGGAGCCGTCGCTCACATTCACGAAGGCCAGATTCGCTGAACCGCGCACCGTGCGCACCCATCCGCGTACCGTGACTTCGCCGCCTTCCGGGATCTTCCCGGCAAGCGCATGTTCAACGCTGACCACCGTCATGACTTGAATCCTCTGCTGATCGACTCGATCTGTGAACACGGGAGTTTACCGGTTGCAGCGTTCTGCTTGCGAGGCATTTTTCGCAGCCACAGCTCCTTATAATGTCCCCGTACCTCTGGAGTAGCCCCATGGCCGTCAGCCTGACCCCCGTTGCCTTCGAGCGCGTGCAGCGCTTTGTCGCCCAGACCCCCGGCGCGCTGGGCCTGCGTTTCGGCGTGACCAGGACCGGCTGCTCCGGCTGGGGCCACATCACCGACCTGGCCCGCGATGAGCGCGAGGGCGATACCGTGTTCGAGCAGGACGGCGTGAAGATCTATGTCGACGCCAAGAGCCTGGCGCTGGTGGACGGCACCGTGATCGACTTCGGCAAGCACGGCCTGAGCGAGACCTTCACGTTCAGCAACCCGAACGCCACCGCCGAGTGTGGCTGCGGCGAGAGCTTCACCACTGACGCCGACAAGGCCTGACGGCCGGCCGGGGCCTGATCGTTCTGGTAGCGCCCAACCCGGGTTGGCTGGGCGCTCGCCCCCGGTTCAGGGTGTCAGGTGGCCCACCGGTTGCCCGGCCACCCCATCTGCGCCATAATGCGCAGCTTCCTGCCTCCCTGGCGGGAACCCTTGCCCCACCGCGGTCTCAACGGCGGGGGGCTGTCCGGCCGCAAGGCCACATCCGAAAGGTAGAAAAAAACATGAGTCGTCATTACGAAATCGTGTTCATGGTCCACCCGGACCAGAGCGAGCAGGTCCCGGCCATGATCGAGCGCTACAAGTCGCTGGTCGAGAACGGCAACGGCACCATCCACCGTCTGGAAGACTGGGGCCGCCGCCAGCTGGCGTACCCGATCCAGAACCTGGTGAAGGCCCACTACGTGCTGATGAACATCGAAGCCGACCAGGCCGTTCTGAACGAACTGACCGAGAGCTTCCGCTTCAACGACGCCGTGCTGCGCAACCTGGTCATCAAGCGTGACGAGGCTGACACCGAGCAGTCGCTGATCATGAAGAGCAAGGACGAGAAGGGTGACAAGCCGGAGCGCGGTGAGCGCCGTCGTCGTGACGACGAAGAAGGCGAGTCCAACAACACCGCTGACAACGAAGCCGGCGACGACGCCGCTTCCGCCGCCTAAGGAGCCTTCCCATGTCCAAGTTCTTCCGTCGCCGCAAGTTCTGCAAGTTCACTGCTGAAGGTGTGAAGGAGATCGACTACAAGGATCTCAACACCCTGCGCCAGTACCTGACCGAGAACGGCAAGATCGTGCCGAGCCGCGTCACCGGTACCAAGTCGAAGTACCAGCGCCAGCTGGCGACCGCCGTCAAGCGCGCTCGCTTCCTGGCCCTGATCCCGTACACCGACAACCACGACGTCTGATGCAGGCGGGGCGGCCCGACGCCGCCCCCGCTGTGCCAGCTATTCGGACAGCCTTTGTTGCGGGGCGTTGCCTCGCTAACGAATAACTTATCTGGAGCAATACCATGCAGTTGATCCTCCTGCAGAAAGTCACCAACCTCGGCAACCTGGGCGACCTGGTCGACGTGAAGCCGGGCTACGGCCGTAACTTCCTCGTGCCGCAGGGCAAGGCCGTGCCGGCCACCGAGAGCAACAAGGCCGAGTTCGAAGCCAAGCGCGCCGAATACGAAGCCAAGGCCCAGGCCATCCACGCCGACGCTGAAGGCCGCAAGGCCAAGCTGGAAGGCGCGAGCGTGACCATCGCCGCCAACGCTTCGACCGAAGGCAAGCTGTACGGCTCGGTTGGCCCGCGCGACATCGCCGAGGCTTTCACCGCCGCCGGTCTGCCGCTGGAAAAGAGCGAAGTCATCCTGGGCGAAGGCGCCTTCCGCAACATCGGCGAATACGACGTGCTGGTCCACCTGCACGCCGACGTCGAGACCACCGTCAAGGTCGTCGTCGTCGCCGAAGCCTGATCCCGCGCCGCAAGGCCTGGCATCACCGCAGAACGGGCGCCCGCAAGGGTGCCCGTTTTGTTTTTGGCGCCGTTCCGCGGTGTCGGGCCAGGTCCGTCCGACGGGGGGGTAATGTTCCACGCCCATTCGTAGAACACGGCCACATCGGTATACTCAGGGCGTCACACCCGTTCCACGGGCATCGATCCCAGCAGGATCAATGACTTGGAGGGTGCACGCAGGCCGCTTGCCGGCCCCAGTCCGGAACCCATATGCGTCTTTCCACGATCAAGCTGTCCGGCTTCAAGTCGTTCGTCGATCCGACCACCCTGCACCTGCCGACCAACATGACCGGCGTGGTGGGGCCCAATGGCTGCGGCAAGTCGAACATCATCGACGCCGTGCGCTGGGTCATGGGTGAGAGTTCGGCCAGCCGCCTGCGCGGCGACTCGCTGACCGACGTGATCTTCTCTGGTTCCAATGCCCGCAAGCCGGTGTCGCAGGCCACCGTCGAGCTGATCTTCGACAACTCCGACCACACGATCTCGGGCGAGTACGCCTCGTTCAACGAAATCTCGGTCAAGCGCACGGTCAGCCGCGACGGCACCAGCAACTACTACCTCAACGGCACCAAGTGCCGTCGCCGCGACATCACCGATCTGTTCCTCGGCACCGGCCTGGGGCCGCGCAGCTACTCGATCATCGAGCAGGGCATGATCAGCCAGATCATCGAGGCACGCCCGGAAGACCTGCGCGTGTACCTGGAAGAGGCGGCCGGCATCTCCAAGTACAAGGAGCGCCGCAAGGAGACCGAGACCCGCATCCGCCACACCCGCGAGAACCTGGACCGGCTGGGCGACCTGCGCGACGAGATCAGCAAGCAGCTGGAGCACCTCAAGCGCCAGGCCAAGCAGGCCGAGCAGTACCAGACCCTGCAGGAAGAGCGCCGGGTCAAGGACGCCGAGTGGAAGGCGCTGGAATTCCGCGGCCTCGACGGACGCCTGTCCAAGCTGCGCGAAGGCCTGTCGCAGGAAGAAACGCGGCTGCAGCAGCTGATCGCCGACCAGCGTGATGCCGAAGCCCGCATCGAAACCTCGCGCGCGCGGCGCGAAGAGGCTGCCGACGCGCTCAACACCGCGCAGGCGGCGGTCTACCAGGTTGGCAGTACGCTGGCGCGCCTGGAACAGCAGATCCAGCACCAGCGCGAGTTGTCGCAGCGCCTGCACAAGGCACGCGATGAAACCCAGCAGGCCCTGGCCGAACTGGGGCAGCACATCAGCGGTGATGAGGCCAGGCTGAGGGTGCTGCGTGAGGCGGTGGAGGCCGCCACTCCGCAGCTGGAAGCACTGCAGGAAGAAAACGAGATCAAGCAGGAAAGCCTGCGCGAGGCCGAAGAGCGGCTGGCCAGCTGGCAGCAGCGCTGGGAACAGCACACCTCGCAGAGTTCGGAAGCCTCGCGCGCCGGCGATGTCGAGCGCACGCGCGTGGACTATCTGGACAAGCAGATCCTCGATGCCGACCGGCGTCGTGAGGCCCTGGCCGCCGAGCGCGCCGGGCTGGATGTGGATGCGCTGGAAGAGGCCTTCGAGCAGCTGCACCTGCAACACGACACGCAGAAGGCTGCGCTGGATGAGCTGAGCGAAGACGTCGAGCTGCGCAAGCAGGGCGTGGCGGCGGTGCAGGAACAGCAGCGCAATGGCCAGAACGAACTGGCCGAACTACGCAAGCAGGCCAACGGCCTGCGTGGCCGCCTGGCCTCGCTGGAGGCCCTGCAGCAAGCCGCGCTGGGCCAGGAGCAGGGCGCGGCAGTCGCGTGGCTGAAGGCGCGTGGGCTGGATTCTGCGGCGCGTGTCGGCGAGCGCCTCGACGTGGATGCCGGCTGGGAAAACGCGGTGGAAAGCGCGCTCGGCCACTTGATCGAAGGTGTGCTGGTCGATGACCCGGCCAGCCTGGTCGATGCCCTGGGTGAGCTCGGCGATGGTCACCTTGCGCTGGTCGCCAACGGCGATGACGAGCTGAAGGTCGCCCCGACCTCGCTGGCCGCGCGCGTGCGTGGCCCGGTGGCGATCCGTCGCCTGCTGGCACACCTGCATGCTGCCAAGGACCTTTCCGAAGCGAAGGCGTTGCAGGGCAGCCTGCCGGAAGGTGATTCGGTCATCACCCAGGGTGGCGAGCGCCTGGGCCAAGGCTGGCTGCGCGTATCGCGCTCCGGCGCGGCCCAGCAGGGTGCGCTGCTGCGCGAACGCGAGATCCAGGAGCTTCGCGAGCAGATCGAACAGCTGCAGGACCGCGAGGCCGAGCTGGAAGAACAGCTGGCCGGTTTCCGTGAGCAGCTGCAGGCTGCCGAACAGCAGCGTGAAGACGCGCAGCGCGCGCTGTACCAGGCCCATCGTGCGGTCTCCGAACTGGCCGGCCAGTTGCAGGGCCAGCAGGGCAAGGTGGAGGCGGCGCGCACGCGCATCGACCGCATCGAAGGCGAGCTGAAGCAACTGCAGGAAACCATTGAAGCCAACAACGAGCAGGCGCGTGAAGCACGCTCGCGGTTGGAGAGTGCGGTCAGCAGCATGGGCGACCTGGAGTCGACCCGGCAGCGGCTGGAGGGCGAACGCCGCCAGCTGACCGAAGCCCGCGACCTGGCCCGCGATGCCGCCCGCGCGGTACGCGAGCGCGCGCATTCGTTGGCCCTGACTTTGGAATCGCAGCGGGCGCAGCTGGCCTCGTTGAGCCAGGCGCTGGAACGCATGGGCACCCAACGTGGGCAGTTGGATTCGCGGCTGGGCGAACTGCATTCGCAGCTGGACGAAGGTGATTCGCCGATCGAAGCACTGCAGGCCGAGCACCAGAATGCGCTGGAGGAGCGTGTGCGCGCCGATCGCGTGCTGACCGAGGCGCGAACGCTGCTGGACGGCATCGACGCTGAGCTGCGCAATTACGAGCAGACCCGCCACCAGCGCGACGAGCAGGCGTTGGTCCAGCGCGAGCGCATTTCGCAGCGCAAGCTCGACCAGCAGGCGCTGGTGCTCAGTGCCGACACCCTGCAGGCGGCGGTGGAAAAGGCCGGCTTCGTGCTGCAGGACGTGCTCAACGCACTGCCCGAGGATGCCCGCCTGGGCGACTGGGAGCAGGCGGTCCACCAGATCGATGCTCGCATGCGCCGGCTGGAGCCGGTCAATCTGGCGGCCATCCACGAGTATGGCGAGGCGTCGCAGCGCTCGGACTACCTGGATTCGCAGCACGCCGACCTGACCACAGCGCTGGAAACCCTGGAAGACGCGATCCGCAAGATCGATCGCGAGACCCGCGGCCGCTTCAAGGACACCTTCGACCGCGTCAACGCCGGCGTGCAGGCGCTGTACCCGCGCCTGTTCGGCGGCGGCCATGCTTACCTGGAGCTGACCGGTGAAGACCTGCTCGATACCGGCGTGACCATCATGGCGCGCCCGCCGGGCAAGCGCGTGTCCAGCATCTCGCTGCTGTCCGGCGGTGAGAAAGCGATGACCGCGGTGGCGCTGGTGTTCGCCATCTTCCAGCTGAATCCGGCGCCGTTCTGCCTGTTGGATGAGGTGGACGCACCGCTGGACGAAGCCAACGTCGGCCGCCTGGCCAACATGGTCAAGGAAATGAGCGAGAAGGTGCAGTTCCTGTTCGTCAGCCACAACAAGGCGACGATGGAGGCCGCGCACCAGCTGTCCGGCGTGACCATGCGTGAGCCAGGCGTCAGCCGCCTGGTCAGCGTGGACCTGGAAGAGGCCGCGCGATTGGCGGGCGCGGCCTGACGTGCCATCCTAGTTACCTGAATGAACTAGCCGGAGAACCTATCGAATGTCCGACACGGCACTGTTGCGCATCGGCATCCTGGCCGCCGGCCTGCTGTTGATCGCCGCGATCTTCCTGTTTGGCCGTCCGAAGAAAAAGCCCCAGGGGCGCCGCGTGGAAAGCGCGGAGCCCACCAGTGGCGAGCGCCGTGAGCCGGTGCTGGGCGACGACGGCGTCGCCGTGGCCGAGGGTCGCGTCGAACCGGGCATGGGCACGGAGGGCGAGCAGGCCGAACTCGGCCTGACCGATACCGACCCGGGCGCCAGCGACCTCGGCAAGCGCGCCACCCAGGATTTCGACAAGATCGTCTCGCTGTTCGTGGCCGCCCGGGCCGGCGAGCAGCTGCGTGGCGAGGACATCGTGGTGGCCGCAGAGAAGACCGGCCTGGTGTTCGGCCACATGAACGTGTTCCACCGCCTGGTGGAAGGCCACCCCGAACGCGGGCCGATCTTCTCGATGGCCAGCATCATGAAGCCGGGCAGCTTCGACATGGCCAACATCCGCGCCATGGAAACCCCGGCCATCGCATTCTTCCTGACGCTGCCGGCGCCGCTGACCGCGCTGGACGCCTGGGAGAAGATGCTGCCGACCGTGCAGCGCATGGCCGAGCTGCTCGATGGCGTGGTGCTGGATGACAGCCGCAACGCCCTGGGGCGCCAGCGCATCGCGCACATCCGTGACGAGCTGCGCGCCTACGACCGCCAGCACCAGGCACCGCCGCTGACCAAGACCCCGCGCTGGTGAGCGCCATGGTGTGCCGACCAACGGTCGGCACCCACCCCGACCAACGGTCGGCAACCACCCCGACCAACGGTCGGCAACCACCCCGACCAACGGTCGGCAACCCACAACAGTAGATGCACGCCATGCGTGGATGGGGCGAACCAAGGTTCGCCCCCACCAACAGGGTCAGGCCGGTACGCCGGCCACCTTGGCGAACGCACGGCGGAATGCGGCCATCTCCTCTTCGGTGCCGACCGTTACGCGCACGCGCTGCGGCCAGATCGGCCAGCTGCGCCCGATCACCACGCCGTTCTCCGCCATTGCCTTGGCGAACGCGCTGCCATCGCGCTGCACGTCGACTATGAAGCAGTTCGCCTCCGAGGGTACGCAGCTGAACCCGCGCTTGCCGAGCCAGGCGATGGTGGCCTGCCGCACCGTGGCGTTCTGCAGGCGCCGCTGGGGGATCAGCTGCGGGTCGCGCAGGCTGGCCAGTGCCGCCGCCAGCGCCGGAACCGGCAGCGGGTTGTCGCCCAGGCTGGCCAGTTCGCGCAGACGGTCGGGATGTGCGGCCGCCACGCCCAGGCGCAGGCCGGCCATGCCGTACAGCTTGGAAAACGTGCGCAGCACGATCAGGTCATCGCGCTGCGTCACCTGGGTGATCAGGCTGGGCTGATCGCTGTACTGCAGGTAGGCCTCGTCGACCAGCACGCGGGTCGATGCGGGCTTGTGGGCCAGCAGCCAGGCAAGCTCATCTGGCGGGCTGATCGACCCAGTCGGATTGTTCGGGTTGCACACATACAGCAGCCCGGTCGCGCGCGCGTGCGCGGCAGCGACCATCGCACGCAGGTCATGCGCACCGTCCTCGCGCAGCGGCACTTTCTGCACATGCGCACCGTGGGCGGCGGCGACCTCGCCGAGCGTCTCGAAGGTTGGGTCGGCGACTACAAGTCCCGCCTGCGGCCCGGTCCACAGCACGGCGGCACGGTTCAGCGGTTCGCTGGAACCCGGATAGAGGCGCACGTGATCAGCCGGGATGCGCGCCTGCTCGATGAAGGCATCGCGCACTTGGCCTGCCAGCGCGAAGCGGTAGCGACCGCATCCGGCGATGCTGTCGCGTGCTGCCTGCTGGGCTGCAGGCGAGGGGCCGTAGGGACATTCGTTGAAATTCAGCAGCACCGCACCTTCGGCGGGGGCGGGAGCGGCGGCTGTCGCCGGTTGGGTATGGCCAAGCTGCGGCAGCCCGCTGCCAGCGACGGCGAGGCCAGCACCGGCCAGTTGCAGGAAGCGTCGACGGGAAGCAGGCAGGGGCACGGGCACGATTCCGAAGGGCAGACCGTCGCACGCTAGCGCTGGTTGCGGTGGGCGGCAAGCCCGCTTTTTGTAGTGCCGAGCCATGCTCGGCTGCAGGTGTGCCAACCAAGGTTGGCACCTGCCGGGAGGGGAGAAGGTTGGCCACCAGGGCAGGGGAGCGGCCGTCGAGCATGGCGCGACGCTGCGAAGGTAGGCGTTACAGGGCCTGACGGCCGGGCGCGGTAGAATCCCCGGCCATCCCAGAACCACCGGATCCCGATGAGTCCCAGTCCCGCCGAACGCGCCGACGACCTCCGCCGGCAGATCGCCCAGGCCAACCGCGCCTACCATGAGCTGGACGCGCCGGAGATCCCCGACGTCGATTACGACCGGTTGGTGCGCGAACTGGAAGCATTGGAGCGCGAACATCCTGAACTGGCCCGCGCCGACAGCCCGACCCAGCAGGTCGGTGCGCGTCCTTCCGGCCGCTTCGCCGAGGTGCGCCATGCTGTGCCGATGCTGTCGCTGTCCAATGCGTTCAGCGACGAGGAGGTGGCTGATTTCGTGCGCCGCATTGACGAGCGGCTGGGGCGTCGCAGCCTGCGGTTTTCGGCCGAGCCGAAGATGGACGGGCTGGCGATCAGCCTGCGCTACGAGGACGGTCATTTCGTGCTCGGCGCGACCCGTGGCGATGGCACGACCGGCGAGGACGTGACGGCCAATCTGCGCGAGATCGGCGACATTCCCAAGCGCCTGCACGGCAAGGACTGGCCGGATGTGCTGGAGGTGCGCGGCGAGGTGTACATGGCCCGCGCCGACTTCGAGGCCTACAACGAGCGTGCGCGCCTGCACGGCGGCAAGGTGCTGGCCAATCCGCGCAACGCCGCGGCCGGCTCGCTGCGCCAGCTCGACCCGAAGATCAGTGCGCAGCGCAGGCTGAGTTTCTTCGCCTACGGCACCGGCGAAGTGCAGGGCGGCGAACTGCCGGACACCCATTCGGGCACCCTGGCCCAGCTCGGCGCCTGGGGTTTCCCGGTCAGCGAGCTGTGCAAGGTGGTGGAGGGCACTGATGGCCTGCTCGGCTACTACCGCGATATCGGTGAGCGCCGCGATCGCCTGCCGTTCGACATCGACGGCGTGGTCTACAAGCTGGATGACCGCGCCGGCCAGCAGGCCATGGGCTTCGTTTCGCGCGCGCCGCGCTGGGCCATCGCGCACAAGTTCCCGGCGCAGGAACAGAGCACGACGGTAGAGGCCATCGAGATCCAGATCGGCCGCACCGGTGCCGCAACACCGGTCGCGCGACTGGCACCGGTGGCCGTGGCCGGCGTGATCGTGTCCAACGCCACCCTGCACAACGCCGACCAGATCGCACGCCTGGATGTGCGCGTCGGCGACAGCGTGATCGTGCGCCGTGCCGGCGACGTGATCCCGGAAGTGGTCAGCGTCATCCTCGATCGCCGTCCACAGGGCACTATGCCGTGGCAGATGCCGACGCGCTGCCCGGTGTGCGGCTCGGAGATCGTGCGCGAGGAAGGGGCAGCAGCATGGCGCTGCTCGGGCGAACTGTCCTGCCCGGCGCAGCGCAAGGAAGCCATTGCCCATTTCGCCTCGCGTCGCGCGATGGACATCGATGGCCTGGGCGACAAGTACATCGAAACCCTGGTCGACGCCGGCATCGTCAGGAGCGTGGCCGACCTGTACCGGCTCAGTCGTGACCAGCTGCTGCACCTGAAGCTGGTGCTGGATGCGGAAGACCCGTCCGCACTGGCCGCTGCGCTGAAACCGCATCTGCCCGCCGAGGGCAGTGGCGCGGTACTCAACGCCGTGCTGAAGCTGGACGGCAGCGATCCGGGCTGGCGCGCGCAGGCGCTGGCACAGCCCGCCAGCTTCGAATGGAACACGAAGAAGATCGCCACCAAGTGGGCCGACAACCTGATCGCAGCAATCGACGCCAGTCGTGCCGCCACGCTGGAACGCCTGCTGTTCGCGCTCGGCATCGAACACGTCGGCGAGAGCACCGCCAAGGCCCTGGCGCAGTGGTTCGGTGACCTGGAACTGATCCGCCATCTGCCGTGGCCGCTGTTCAAGCGCGTGCCGGACATCGGTGGCGAAGTGGCGCGCTCGCTCGGTCACTTCTTCGAACAGCAGGGCAACCAGCAGGCCATCGATGACCTGCTGCAGGTCGGCCAGGTGCGCATCAGCGATGTACATGCCCCCAGTGCCAAGCTGCGCGAGGGACTGGACCTGGCGCAGCTGCTGGTCGAATCGGAGATCCCCGGCATCACCCGTCTGCGCGCCGAAAAACTGGTGGCAGCGCTCCCGGGGGCACAGGCGGTGCTCGATGCCGAGCATGGCCAGTTCGTCAATGCCGGCTTGCCCGATGACACCGCGCGCGGACTGGCGGAGTGGCTCGATGCCGATGGCCATGGCGAGATGTTGCTGGCGGCCGAGAAGGCGATGCAGCAGATCCTGGCCAAGGCGCCGGCGCTGGCCGAGATCGTGGCGGGCCCGCTGGACGGGCAGACCGTTGTGCTCACTGGCACCCTGGCCCAGCTCACCCGCGATGTCGCCAAGGAACGCCTGGAGGCGCTGGGCGCCAAGGTTTCCGGCAGCGTGTCGAAGAAAACCAGCTTCGTGGTCGCCGGCACCGAGGCCGGCTCCAAGCTGGACAAGGCGCAGTCGCTGGGCGTGCCGGTGTGGGACGAGGAACGCCTGCTGGCCTACCTTGCCGAACACGAATGACGATCCCGCCGGGTGCCGCGCCTGGCATGCAGCACAAAGGAACACCGATGCAGACCGCCCCACTGGATTTCCGCCTGGCCACCCGTGCCGACGAGGAATTGTTGATCACCTTGATGCGCGAGTTCTACGCCGAAGACAGGATCGACTTCGATGACGCGCGCGTGCGTCGCGGCGTGGACGCGCTGCTGGCCGATCCGCGCAATGGCGAAGTGCTGTTGTGGCTGGACGAGGCGGGCGAGGTGGTCGGCTACGCGGTGATCGCGATGGGCTTCAGCCTGGAACAGGGCGGCCACTTCATGCTGCTGGACGAGCTGTACCTGAGCCATCGCGCGCGTGGGCGTGGCCGCGGCAAGCAGGCGCTGGCCATCTGCGAACAGCGCGCTCGCGGTCGTGGCGTCAGCCGCCTGCGCCTGGAAGTGAACCACCACAACGAACTGGCACGGCGCCTGTACCTGGCCAGCGGCTACATCGACGATACGCGCGATCTGCTGACCCTGCCGCTCGACCATCCGCGCCCGGAGGGCATCCTGTGAGCGAGGCCCTGCTGCGCGCGCTGCAGCAGCGCGCCGCGCTCAATGCGCTGGTGCGCCGCTTCTTTGCAGAGCGCGATGTGCTCGAGGTGGAGACGCCGATCCTGTCGGTTGCGGGCAACACCGAGCCGAACATCGACAGCTTCCATACCGACTTCACCGGCCATGTCGATGCCGGCGGACGCCGCCGATGGCTGCGCACCTCGCCGGAGTATCCGCTCAAGCGCCTGCTCGCTGCCGGCGTGTGCGACTGTTATGAACTGGGCCGGGTGTTCCGCAATGGCGAGGCCGGCGGCCGCCACAACCCGGAGTTCACCATGCTTGAGTGGTACCGGGTCGGCTGGGACCACCACCGGCTGGTGCAGGAAACCGCCGAGCTGGTAGGCCAGGCGTTGGCCCTGGTCGGGCGCCATGCGACGCTGCATGTGCTCAGTTACCGGGAGCTGTTCCAGCAGTACGTGGGCGTGGATCCGTTCGAGGCCGATGAGGCCGCGCTGCATGCCGCGTTGGGCGAGGTGCACATTGACCCGGTCGGGCTGACCCGCGATGACTGGCTGGATCTGCTGATGACCCACCGTATCCAGCCGCGCTTCGATGGCGATGTCATGACCGTGGTCCACGACTGGCCGGCCAGCCAGGCAGCATTGGCCCGCATCCGCCCGGGCACGCCCCCGCTGGCCGAACGTTTCGAGCTGTACCTGGGCGCGGTGGAACTGGCCAACGGCTACCACGAACTGAACGACGCTGACGAGCAGCGCGCGCGCTTCCAGTGCGATCTGCAGCGCCGCCACGAGCGCGGCCAGGTGCTACCGGCCGTGGACGAGGCGCTGCTGTTGGCGCTGCCGTCGATGCCCGCCTGCGCCGGGGTGGCGGTGGGTGTCGACCGCCTGTTGATGGCGATGAACCGCACGCCGCGGATTGCTGATGTGCTGGCCTACGACTTTGCCCACGCGTGAGCGCGGCGCATGTTCCTGAACGTTGAAGACTGAACGGATTGCCGCGTTTCCGCGCTTGCTTCGGTAAGCGGGATGATGCTCTTATCACGGCAGATGCGGGACACTGGCATCGGAATTCGTCCACTCCTGTTGGGGAAGGCATTGGTCAAGTGGTTTGCGGTCGTGGCGGCACCGGTGTACTCCATCGCGCTTTGGGGTGCCTGGCTGCCGTCATCGGCGTCGGCCCAGCAGGCAGGCTATGACGGCGAAGTGGTGACCTGCGAATCGCGCGACATGGGCTGGGTGCACTGCGATATCGATGTGGACAACGGCGTCGATCTGGTGCGCCAGCTGTCGAGCAACAGCTGCATCCGCGGCAGCGAGTGGGGCACCGACCGCAGCGGCGTGTGGGTCACCCTCGGCTGCCGCGCCGAGTTCCGGGCGCGCCGTGCGCAGGGTGCGGCGCCTGCGGCAACGGAAGGCAAGCGCCTGGTGCGCCGCGTGGTGCGCTGCGAATCCAATGGCCGTCCGCAGAGTTGCCCGGTACGCCTGGATGGCGCGCCGGTGCGCCTGCTTCGCCAGTTGTCGGTGCTGCCGTGCCGCGAAGGCCAGGGATGGGGCTACAAGCGCAATGAAGTCTGGACCAGCCGTGGCTGCCAGGGCGATTTCGAGGTGGCCGACGAGGAGGGCCGCTTCGTCGATGTGCCGCGCCGCCTGACCTGCGAATCGAAGTCGAAGAAGCGCCGCTTCTGCGGCGCCAGCATCTCGGTGGGTGCTGTGGTCTCCGAGCAGCTGTCCAGCACGCCCTGCGAGGAAGGCAGCACCTGGGGCTGGAACCGCAACGGGATCTGGGTGGACGGCGGCTGCCGCGCCGAATTCTCGGTGAATTGAGCCGGGGCAGGCTCCAACCACGCGGGGCGTGGCCCTACAATGGGCCCATGAACACTGCCTCCGACATCGACTACGCCCGTTACGACCACATCCGCCCGATCCTGTGGACCGGCGATGCCTTGCAACTGCTGGACCAGCGCAAGCTGCCGTTCGTGGTCGAGCACGTGGTCTGCCATGACAGTGACGAGGTTGCCAGCGCCATCCACGCGCTGACCGTGCGTGGTGCGCCGGCGATCGGTATTGCCGCCGCGTGGGGCGTGGTGCTGGCGGCACGCGAGGTGCAGGCCGCCGATGGCGCGCATGCGCTGCAGCAGCTGGAGCCAGCCCTGCAGCGCCTCAATGCGTCGCGCCCGACGGCGGTCAACCTGGCCTGGGCGCTGGCGCGCATGCGCCGTTGCCTGAACGCCGCCGGCGCAGACTGGAAGGCGTTGCTGGAGGCGGAAGCGCAGGCGATTGCCGATGAAGACCTGGCCGCCAACCGCCACATGGGGGCGCTGGGTGCTGGCCTGATCGAGGCCGGCAGCGGCGTGCTGACCCATTGCAATACCGGCTCGCTGGCCACCGCAGGCTTCGGCACGGCGCTGGGCGTGATCCGCGCTGGCATGGCCCAGCACCGCATCGCCCGCGTGTTTGCCGGCGAGACCCGGCCCTGGCTGCAGGGCGCCCGCCTGACCGTGTGGGAACTGCAGCAGGATGGCATCGACGCTACCCTGATCGCCGATTCGGCTGCCTCGCACCTGATGAAGACCGGCGCCGTGCAGTGGGTGATCGTCGGCGCAGACCGCATCTGCGCCAATGGCGATACCGCCAACAAGATCGGCACCTACCAGCTGGCCATCGCGGCCCGCCATCACGGCGTGAAGTTCATGGTCGTAGCGCCGTCCTCGACGGTGGACATGGACACCGTGGACGGCAGCCAGATCGAGATCGAGCAGCGCGATCCGGGCGAACTGTACGGCGTGGGCGGGACCCGCACCGTGGCCGAGGGCATCGCCGCCTGGAACCCGGTGTTCGACGTCACTCCGGGCGAGCTGATCGATGCCATCGTGACCGAGCGCGGGGTGATCCTGAACCCGACCGCCCACAATATGCGCACCGCCTTCGACGGCTGAGGCGGGACAGGATCGAGGATGTCTGTAGAGCCGAGCCCATGCTCGGCTCAGCCAGCGAATCCGCCGCAGCCGAGCATGGGCTCGGCTTTACAGGGCGGTATGGGGCCCTAAGTTCCTGATTTGTGCCGGTAAAATCCCCATGAAGGGAGGCGGAAAACGGCCTGTTGTGGTAGTATCCACAGGTTGAATCGAGGTTCCGGCGCGACCCCCTCCCGCAGAGGGCTGCGCCGGACTGGACCGCTACCAGACAACGGAACCCGAATGGCAGAAACCGCCAAGGAAATCATCCAGGTCAACCTGGAAGACGAGATGCGCAAGAGCTACCTCGATTACGCCATGAGCGTGATCGTGGGCCGCGCGCTCCCGGATGCGCGCGACGGCCTCAAGCCGGTGCATCGTCGCGTGCTGTTCGCGATGAACGAGTTGAACGCGCACAGCAACAAGCCTTACTTCAAGTCGGCGCGTATCGTCGGTGATGTCATCGGTAAGTACCACCCGCATGGCGATCAGTCGGTATACGACACGCTGGTGCGCCTGGCTCAGCCGTTCTCGCTGCGCTACATGCTGGTCGACGGCCAGGGTAACTTCGGTTCGATCGACGGCGACTCCGCTGCGGCGATGCGATACACCGAGGCGCGCATGTCGCGCCTGGCGCATGAGCTGATGGCGGACATCGACAAGGAAACCGTCGATTTCCAGCCCAACTACGATGAAAAGGAACTGGAGCCGACGGTCATGCCGACCCGGTTCCCGAACCTGCTGGTCAACGGTTCGGCCGGTATCGCGGTGGGCATGGCGACCAACATCCCGCCGCACAACCTGAGCGAATCGATCAACGCCTGCATCGCGCTGATCGACAACCCGGACATCGACGTCGACGGCCTGATGGAATACATCCCGGGCCCGGATTTCCCGACTGCCGGCATCATCAACGGCACTGCCGGCATCGTCGCCGGCTACCGCACCGGCCGTGGCCGCGTGCGCATCCGTGCCAAGGCCGATATCGAAGTGGCCGACAACGGCCGCGAATCGATCATCGTCACCGAAATTCCTTACCAGGTGAACAAGGCGCGTCTGATCGAGAAGATCGCCGAGCTGGTCAAGGAAAAGAAGATCGAAGGCATCAGCGAGCTGCGCGATGAGTCCGACAAGGACGGCATGCGCATCTACATCGAGATCAAGCGCGGCGAATCTGCCGAGGTTGTGCTGAACAACCTGTACCAGCAGACGCAGATGGAATCGGTGTTCGGCATCAACATGGTGGCGCTGGTCGACGGCCGCCCGCAGTTGATGAACCTCAAGCAGATGCTGGAGGCGTTCGTCCGCCACCGTCGCGAAGTGGTCACCCGCCGCACCGTGTTCGAGCTGCGCAAGGCGCGCGCCCGTGCCCATGTGCTGGAAGGCCTGACCGTCGCACTGGCCAACATCGACGAGATGATCGAACTGATCAAGACCTCGCCGAACCCGAATGAAGCCCGCGAGCGCATGCTGGCACGCGTGTGGGAGCCGGGCCTGGTCGGTGCGATGCTGGGTGCCGCCGGTGCCGAAGCATCGCGTCCTGAAGACCTGCCCAAGGGCGTCGGCCTGGTCGAGGGCGGCTACCAGCTGACCGAGATCCAAGCCACCCAGATCCTGGAAATGCGCCTGCACCGCCTGACCGGGCTGGAGCAGGACCGCCTGACCGACGAGTACAAGCAGCTGCTGGAAGTGATCGCCGGGCTGATCCACATCCTGGAAGATCCCGATCGCCTGCTGCAGGTCATCCGCGAGGAGCTGGTCAACGTCAAGGCCGAGTTCGGCGACGAACGTCGCACCGAAATCCGCCACAGCGAAGAAGACCTGGACATCCTGGACCTGATCGCGCCGGAAGACGTGGTGGTCACCGTGTCCCACGCCGGCTACGTGAAGCGCCAGCCGGTCAGCGTGTACCGCGCGCAGCGCCGCGGCGGCCGTGGTCGCAGTGCGGCGGCGACCAAGGAAGAGGATTTCATCGAACAGCTGTGGCTGGTCAACACGCACGATACGCTGCTGACTTTCACCAGTTCGGGCAAGGTGTTCTGGCTGCCGGTCTACCAGCTGCCGGAAGCGGGTTCCAACGCCCGTGGCCGTCCGATCATCAACTGGATTCCGCTGGAACCGGGCGAACGCGTGCAGGCCGTGCTGCCGGTGCGCGAGTACGCCGATGGCCAGTTCGTGTTCTTTGCCACGAAGAACGGTACGGTCAAGAAGACCCCGCTGGGCGAGTTCGCCTTCCGCCTGGCCCGCGGCAAGATCGCGATCAATCTCGATGAGGGCGATGCCCTGGTCGGCGTCGGCCTGACCGACGGCCAGCGCGACATCCTGCTGTTCGCCTCCAATGGCAAGACCGTGCGCTTCGGCGAGGACAAAGTCCGCTCGATGGGCCGTACCGCAACCGGCGTGCGTGGCATCAAGATGCCGGCCGGCGAGGAAGTGGTCAGCCTGATCGTGGCCGAAAGTGCCGGTGGCATCGAGGACGAGAACGAGGACGACAACGGTGTCGAGGAAGCCACCGCCAATGGCGATGCGGTAATCGATAGTGCCGATGACGCCAGCGTGCAGTACATCCTGACCGCCACCGAGAACGGCTACGGCAAGCGCACCCCGCTGCCGGACTACCCGCGCAAGGGCCGTGGCACCCAGGGCGTGATCGGCATCCAGACCACCGAGCGCAACGGCAAGCTGGTCGCTGCGGTGCTGATGGGCTCGAATGACGAAGTCCTGCTGATCTCCGATGGCGGCACCCTGGTGCGTACGCGTGGCTCGGAAATCAGCCGCGTCGGCCGCAACACCCAGGGCGTCACCCTGATCCGCCTGTCCAAGGATGAGAAGCTGCAGGCGGTTGAGCGCTTGGATGCCTCGATCGATGAGGACGAGGACGAGGTGGCGGTCGCCACCCCCGCCACGACCGACGGCGCACCGGCTGCGGCCAGCAGCGAGGACGCCGCGCAGGAATGACCCTGCCGCGAGCCTGAGGTACCCGACGACGCCGGCCCTGTGCCGGCGTCGTCATTTCTGCGGATCTTCGTGGTGGATTCTCCGATCGCTGCGGTAGAGTCGACTGTCAGTCGACTGCTCTGCGCAGGGCGATGAAAAGCCCGCGCTGCGCGCGATAGTCGACCAACAGTCGACTCTACCCAGCCGACAATCACCCAGCCGACAATCACCCAGTCGGCAACCACCCAGCCGACGATCACCCCGTCAGGTCCACCCAGAAAATACGCGCGCGCTTCACATCGGCGGTGGGATAAGGGCGCATGCTGCCCCCGGAGATCGACGATGTCCGCCACGCCGCAGTCCGCTCCCGCCCGCGCCTCCCGGCATCCCCTTGTCACCGTGCTGTCGCTGCTGCTGGTCGTGCTCGGCCTGGTCATCGGCGGCTTGGGGGCGTGGCTGCTCAGTCTCGGGGGCTCGGCCTACTACGCCATCGCCGGGGCCGGCCTGCTGGCCAGCGGCCTCCTGCTGTTCGGCAACCGTCGCAGCGGCGCGCTGCTGTACGCGCTGGTGTTCATCGGCACACTGCTGTGGACCTGGTGGGAGTCGGGCAGCGACTACTGGCGTTGGGTGCCGCGCCTGGGCCTCGTTACGGCCCTGGGCATCGTGGTGGCGCTGCTGGCACCGACCCTGCGCGAACCGGTGTCCAAGCGCCTGTCGCGCAGCGTGGCGGGCGTGCTGATGCTGGTGTTCGTAGCTGCCTTCGGCCTGGCCTTTGCGCCGCATGGTGAAGTGGACGGGCACCTGCCGTTCCCGGAAGGCGCGGTCAGCGCCGGACTGGAACCTACGCGCGATACCACTGGCCTGCAGCCGGCTGACCAGCCCGCCGAAGGCGACTGGCCGGCCTGGGGGCGCAGCAATGCCGGCGCCCGCTACTCGCCGCTGCAGCAGATCACCCCGGCCAACGTGGCCACGTTGCAGCTGGCCTGGCAGTTCCGTACTGGCGACATGCCGAACAAGCGCTGGGGTGCGGAAACCACGCCGCTGAAGGTCGGCGACCGCCTGTACCTGTGCACCGCGCGCAACCGCCTGATCGCACTCGACGCCGCCAGTGGCAAGGAACTGTGGCGGTTCGATCCAAAGGTGAGGGATGCTTCGATTCCGTATACCGCCGCCTGTCGTGGCGTGAGCTATTACGAGCAGCCCAGCACGCCGACCATTGCCGATGCGGCGTTGGCCGATGCCGCTGCGGATCTGGCCCTTCCCGAGCCACCGCCAACGGTCACCCGCAGCGCCGCACCCGGCAGCCGTCCGGCGTGCTGGGCGCGCATCATCGAAGGCACGCTGGACGGGCGCATCATTGCAGTGGACGCGGACAGCGGCCGTCCGTGCGTGAATTTCGGCAACAACGGCCAGGTCGACATCACCCTGGGCATGGGCGAGGTCCCACCGGGCTATGTTTCGATCACCTCGCCACCGGCCATCGTGCGTGGAGTGATCGTCACGGGTCACCAGGTGCTGGATGGGCAGCGCCGCGATGCGCCGTCGGGCGTGATCCAGGCCTACGACGCGGTCAGCGGCAAGCTGCGCTGGGCGTGGGACATGGACCAGCCCGAGCGCAGCGGACTGCCGCCACGCGAGCAGACCTATACGCGTGGCACCCCGAACATGTGGACCACGGCCACCGGTGATGAGGCGCTCGGGCTGGTCTACCTGCCGCTGGGCAATTCAGCCGGCGACTACTGGAGTGGCTCACGCACGGAAAACCAGAACCGCTACTCGACCTCGCTGGTGGCGATCGACGTTAGCACTGGCAAGCCGGCCTGGCATTTCCAGGCCGTGCGCAAGGATGTGTGGGACTACGACCTCGGTTCGCAGGCCAGCCTGATCGACTACCCGACGGCTGCAGGCAAGGTGCCGGCGATCCTGCTGCCGACCAAGCAGGGTGACATCTACATTCTCGACCGCCGCAACGGCCAGCTGCTGACCGCTGCCGAAGAGCGCAAGGTACCGGTGGGTGGCGTCGAGCCCGAGCAGCGTTCACCCACCCAGCTGTTCTCGCTGTACCACACGCTGCGTCGCGAGCATGACCTGACCGAGCGTGACATGTGGGGCATCACCCCGATCGACCAGCTGGTCTGCCGCATCCAGTTCCGCAAGGCGTACTACGAAGGCTTCTACACGCCGCCGAGCAGCGAGCGCCATTCCATCGAATACCCCGGCTACAACGGCGGCTCGGACTGGGGCAGCGTGTCCATCGACACGCGACGCGGCGTGATCGTAGCCAACTACAACGACATGCCCAACTACAACCGGCTGGTGCCACGCGCGGAGGCCGACCGGCTGGGCTGGTTGCCGCGCGAGAAGATCCGCGCCGACAAGGGCGGTGGCGAGGGCGCCGGCGATCCGCAGGTCGGCACGCCGTATGCCATCGACGTCAACGCCGGTTGGCGCCTGCCATTCACCGGCCTGCTGTGCAAGCAGCCGCCCTATGGCGGCATCCGTGCCATCGACCTGCGCACCGGCAAGCTGCTATGGGACCGCCCGTTCGGCAGTGCGCGCGGCAATGGTCCGTTCGGCATCCGTTCCGGCCTGCCGATCGAGATCGGCACGCCGAACAACGGTGGTTCGGTAGTGACCGCCAGCGGCCTGATCTTCATCGCCGCCGCCACCGATGACCTGCTGCGCGCCATCGACCTGAAGACCGGCAAGGAGCTTTGGCATGCCAAGCTGCCTGCCGGCGGCCAGGCCAACCCGATGGTGTACGAGCAGGGTGGGCGCCAGTACGTGGTGATCATGGCCGGGGGCCACCATTTCATGGAAACCCCGAACGGCGATTACGTGATGGCGTTTGCGCTGCCCAGGTAGGGCCGACAGGTATGACCGGCTGGGTAGAGCCGACCGGGTAGCGTCGACTGTTGGTCGACTGCTCTTCTCTCCCACGCTGGAAAGCCCGCGCTTCGCGCGATAGTCGACTAACAGTCGACTCTACCCAGGCGACTCCACATCCCCGGACGCTGTATCGAGAGGATCCCTGATTCTGGCATTGGTAGTGAACCGATGCCGGAAATCCATGCGGGCGGGCATTCTCGAACTCATGCCAAGTCCCCAACTGCTTTCCGGGCGGCGATCCATCGCGGGCAATGTCTACACCATCACCATGGTGTGCCGGAACCGCCATCGCGTCTTCGATTGTCCTGCCAATGCCGACCTTGCCATGCAGCTCCTCGGATCGATGGATCGGGAAGGCCTGGCTGCATCACTTGCCTGGATCATCATGCCGGATCATCTTCACTGGCTGGCTCAACTTCGTGGTCAATCGCTGGGCTACTGCGTGCAGCGTTTCAAGGCACGCAGCAGCTTTCTAATAAACCGACGGCGAGGGAGCCGGGGGGCAATCTGGCAGGCGGGTTATTGCGATCATGCGATCCGCAGTGACGCGTCGCTGCACAGGCACGCTTGCTACATTCTGGCAAATCCCGTTCAAGCCGGTCTTGCCGCGCAGATCAGTGACGATCCGTATGGATGGTGCCGCTGGCCGTTGAGCGAGCTTGAGCCGGCAGGCGAGCGCGAATGGTGATGGCACCGGCCGGGTGGCGTCTACCGGGTAGAGTCGACTGTTAGTCGACTGCCATTCTAACCACAGCCAAAGAGCCCACGCTGCGCGCGTTAGTCGGCTAACAGTCGACTCTACCCGATCGACGTTACTCGGATGGTGCCGGTACCCGCACCATCTTCGTCATCAAGTGTTCCACCACGCCCGCCGGGTCCGCCGTGCGGCCCACATGCGTGCTCGACATCTGCACAACCGAACTGCGCTTGGCGGTAAGGAAATGGAAGCGCGCTCGCGCGGGCAGCTGCGCGATGGGGCCGGCGCTGGCGTCGCCGCGGCAGATGGCCACGATCGCATCCAGCCACGGCTGCAGCGCCTCCTGGTCCAGCGCCGGCGCGAAGGCGCGCAGGCGCGCAGGATCGATCTCGATGGCCGCCTCCAGATGACGCGCGCCAGGACAGGAGACGATCACCCCGACGTTGATGAATTCCTCGCGTTCCACCCGCGGTACCACGCGGATGACCGCATAGTCATACGTGTGCAGCGTGGGCACGGATGGCCTCCTGCACGAACACCGCACGCACTTTCAGGCGATGCTTGAGATAGTCGATGTAGCCTTGGCGATAGGCCTGCGGGCTTTCGAATGCCGGCTCGTTGACCAGCCAGCTGTCCGGCACCAGGCCGACGATGCGCTCGATCTCGGCATCGGTCAGGCGCGCGGCCAGTTCGGCATCCACCTCGGCGACGCGGCTGGCGAACGACAGCAGCACGTGGTCGCGGATCAGCACGAACGGCTTTTCGCAGGCATCGCCGGCGTTGGCCCAGTCGTGATGGAAATACATGGCGGCACCGTGATCGATCAGGTACAGCTTTCGATGCCACACCATCAGGTTGGGATTGCGCGTGGTGCGATCGACGTTGCTGGTGAACGCATCGAACCAGACGATGCGCGAGGCGAGGTCTGGATCCACCGGCATTGCCGCCGGATCGTAATTGATCGCGCCGGGCAAATAGTCCAGGCCCAGATTCAGGCCCTCGCTGGCGCGGATCAGCTCCTGGATCTCCGGGTCGGGCTCAGTGCGGGCGAACTCGCGGTCCAGCTCGACGAACAGGATTTCCGGAATCGGCAGGCCCAGCGTGCGTGCCATCTCGCCGGCGATCAGCTCGGCGATCAACGCTTTCGGGCCCTGGCCGGCGCCACGAAACTTCAGCACGGCCATGCCGTCGTCGTCGGTCTCGACCACGGCCGGCAGGGAGCCACCTTCCCGCAAGGGCGTGATGTAGCGGAGGGCATGTACGGTGCGCATGCGTGCATTCTAGCGTGGGTGCAGGTGCAACCCTCTGATCGGCGAGGACCGATTTCGGCCTTCACCTGTCCCTTCCGCCTGCGATGGCAGCATCGTGCTCCAGGAACCCTTGGGTTCATGGGCGTACTGGCACTCTCGATGCAGAGGCTCCAGGCTGGGTACCTGCTCGGCTGCCAGCGACGCGCACTGCGAAGCGGAAACCTCATCCACGATGTCCTGCAGGCTACGGAGGTGCACCGATGAGCGACGAATTCACTCCCATTCTGCCGGCCTTGGACGATGCCAAGGCGGAAGAAATGATCGGCAAGGTCGTACTGGTCGGGGTCACCCGCTATGGTGGGGACGGCCAGGTGAAGGGGCTGGAGCAGTACGCCGGCACGGTGCTGCGCATCAGCGCCGACGAGGGCGTGGTGCTGGCCGACGAGAATGATGGCCACGAGCGCTACCTGCCACCGATGCTGGACCAGTACCAACCGGCCGAGCCCGGCGAGTACCGCATGCGCACCAGCGGCATGATCGTGGTCGATCCCGATTACCTGGCCACCTGGGACCTGCACGCGCAGCAGTAGTGCCAGGCCACGCCCGGCAGGTGCCGGCAGTTCCGCGGCACCTGCCGGGGCCGCACTTTGCCCCATCCGGCCACTAGCCCTTCCGGCCCATTCACGACAACCCCTGCGGTGCTAGATTCGGGTTCATGCCCGATTCCGGGTACCCATTCACACCCAGGGGATAAGGATGCTGATCCGTCGAACCTCTCTGGCGGCGGCCGTTGCCGTTGCCACCGTCGGCCTGCTGGCCGCTGGCCCGGCGCTTGCCGACTACGCCAAGCCGCCGGAATACCTGCTCAAGGTGCTGAAGGCACCGCCGCCGCCGGCGCCGAACGTGGCCCCGGGCGGCCAGCGCCTGCTGTTGACTACCGCGCAGACCTACCCGTCGATCAGCCGTGTCGCCCAGCCTTACCTGAAGCTGGCCGGCGTGCGCCTGGAGCCGAAGAACCGCAGCCGCCATGACACCCCCGGTGGCTACGGCATTCCGGCCTGCGTGGCCGACTTCACCCTGGTCGATATCGGCAGCGGCAAGGAGACCAAGGTCAACCTGCCGCAGGGCTGCGCCACCGGCGCGCTGTGGTCGGCCGATGGCAGCCACTTCGCCTTCCAGAATGCGGTCGATACCAGCGTGCAGCTGTGGGTGGGCGATGCGGCCACCGGCCAGGTGAAGCAGGTGCCGAACGTGCAACTGAACCCGATCTTCGGCTACACCGTGCAGTGGCTGGGCGGCAGCCAGAATCTGCTGGTGAAGCTGGTGCCGGCCAACCAGGGCCCAGCACCGTCCAACGGTGGCGTACCGACCGGCCCGGACGCGCAGGAGTCGCTGGGCAGCAGCGGCGAAAGCAGCACCTACGAAGCCCGCGACACGCTGACCAGCGTGCATGACGAGAAGCTGTTCGCTTATTACGGTGCCTCGCAGCTGGCCGTGGTCGATACCGCCGCCAACAGCGTGCGTCCGGTCGGGCAGCCGGCGCTGTTCAACGAAATCAGCGCCGCACCCGATGGCGTGCACGTGCTGACCGAATCGATCAAGGCGCCATACTCGCATGCGGTGACCTACCAGCGTTTCGCCAACGACGTGGCCGTGCTGGACATCGCCAGCGGCAAATCCACGCCGATTGCCAGCCTGCCGCTGGCCGACCGCGTGCCGGTGCACGGCGTACCGGAAGGCCCGCGCGGTTTCGACTGGCGTGCCACCGATCCGGCCACCCTGGTCTATGCCGAGGCACTGGACAAGGGCGACTGGAAGGTCAACGTGCCGCACCGCGACCGCGTGCTGATGCTGAAGGCCCCGTTCAACGGCAAGCCGACCGAAATCACCCGTACCGCGCAGCGATTTGAGGGCTTCGCATGGACTGCCGATCCGGCCGTGGCGTTCCAGTTCGAGAACGACGAGAACCGCCACTGGATGCAGACCCGCATCGTCGATGTGGACCAGCCGAAGAAGGAAGGCCGCCTGCTGTGGGACATGTCCAGCGATGAGCTGTACGGCAACCCCGGCAACCTGGTCTTTACCCGCCTGCCGAACGGCGCACAGGTCGTGCGCCAGGAGGGTAATCACGTGTTCCTGAGCGGCCGTGGCGCCTCGCCGCAGGGCGACCGTCCGTTCCTGGACCGCCTCGACCTGGGCACGCTGAAAAGCGAGCGCCTGTTCCGCAGCAGCGCCGATGCCTACGAGCAGTTCCTCGGTTTCAGCAACACGCCGGGGCGCTACCTGACCTGGCACCAGTCGGTGATCGATCCTCCGAACGCCTTCATCCGGCAGCAGGGTGAGGCAGTGGCTGATGCGAAGACCGGCGAGGCGCAGTTCGCGTCCACCGCGACCGCGCTGACCAAGCTGGTCGACCCGACCCCGGAGGTGCGCCAGATCAAGAAGCAGCTGGTGACCTACAAGCGTGCCGACGGCGTGGACCTGTCGTTCACCCTGTACACGCCGCCGGGCTACAAGGAAGGCCAGCGCGTGCCGGCGATCCTGTATGCGTACCCGGCCGACTTCGCCAATGCCGCGCAGGCCGGCCAGGTGTCCGGTTCGCAGCAGACCTTCACCCGCCTGCAGCCGTACCGCCTGATGCTGCTGGCCGGCTACGCGATCATCGACAACGCCTCGTTCCCGATCGTGGGTGACCCGAAGAACGCCTACGACACCTACCTGGAGCAGCTGGAAGCCGACGCCAAGGCGGCGGTGGACAAGGCCGTGGACATGGGCGTGGTCGACCGCAACCGCATCGGCGTGACCGGTCACAGCCATGGTGGCCTGATGACCGCCAACCTGATTGCGCACACCAACCTGTTCAAGGCTGGCGTGGCGACCAGCGGTTCGTACAACAAGACCTTTACCCCGTTCGGCTTCCAGAACGAACGCCGCTCGGTCTGGCAGGCGCAGGACGTGTACCTGAAGGCCTCGCCGTTCTTCTATGCCGACAAGATCAAGCTGCCGCTGCTGCTGGTCCACGGCGAGGACGACGCCAACCCGGGCACCGAGCCGTTCCAGTCGCGCAAGCTCTACCAGGCGATCCGCGGCAACGGCGGCACCACCCGCCTGGTGATGCTGCCGAACGAACCGCACTGGTACACCGCATTGGAATCGAACGAGCAGCTGGTGGCGGAAATGCTGAACTGGTTCGACACCTACGTGAAGAACGCCAAGTAAGGGAACAGAAAGGCCACCTCCGGGTGGCCTTTCTGTCTCGGGATGTGAGTGGGCAGACGGCCTGGATCCGGATGCGCAATCGGGAATCGGGAAGCCACCTGCCATGCGGCATGCGGGGCCACCCGGGCTGCTAAGCTGGGAATGGAAACGGACCAGGAGACATCGATGCATCGCAATGGAATGCGCGCCATCACTTTTGTCATCGCGACGCTGTTGGCCGGGATGACACACGGAGTCGAAGCGCAGGCTCTGCGGGCAGATGACCGCAGCTACTTTGGCAGCGCCTCCCTTGAACGTGAGGCATGGCAGAACCTCGAGCGCAGCACCGATGCCCTCAAGGCCCTTCAGGCGCCGCCAGACGTGCGGTTCCAGCAGGCCGAGCAGCTGTATGGCGAGTGCCTCCGGCACCATGGCTACCTGCATCTTCAGGCAGCGCGCAATGCTGATGATGCCCGGCTGGCCAACACCCAGGGCGAAGTGGCCGGCACATGTGGACGCATCGCGGCGATTGCCAAGCAGGCATTACGTGATGCGCCCGCGCAGGCTGCCTGGATCGAGCCGCATGCCGACCTGCGTGAACGGGCGTTGCGGGAGGGTGTGCAGCCGGCCAATGCAGCGCTGGTGGATGCGGTCGACACGTTGGCCGACCCGGCGCTGGACAGCTTCGGGCGACTGCACCGGCAGCTGCTGCAATCGGCGCCCTTTGCGCGCTTCGAACATGAAGGCGGCACGTTTGACAGCCGCACCGATGCGCGAGCCCTTTCCCGCCTGCCGGACCGTTCACTGCGCGAAGCGGCATGGCGTGCTTACTGGCAGGGAATGGCGTCGCGGCGCAGCGAAATGGCAACGGTGCTGCTGGGCCTGGTCCGCCTCAACGAGCAAGCGTCGGAACTGCAGGGCGATGGAACTGCGCCTGACCGCAGCTACCGGCACATGGGCCTGGATCAGGCCGCCGTCGACGCGACACTGGCGGCGGTAGCGCGCCACGCGCCGCTGCGACGCAACTACCAACAGATGCAGTTGACCCATCTTGAGCGCATGGGCCAAGCCTCCCCAAGGATCTGGGACATGGGCCTGCCTGATGCGGGCTATATCCCTCCGCCGCTTGACCTGGCGCAATTGCGTGATGCGGCAGCGGCATCGATGCAGGTGCTGGGGCCGGACTACGTGACAGGGCTGCGCGGGCTGCTCGATCCTGCGGGCGGACACATGGATCTGGGTGGATCGGCAGGGCGGCGCGCGATGGATGCGTTTTCGATCAGCGCCCCTGGCGCGCCTTCGCTGCTGTTCGTTGGTCATCGACAGGGCGATCTGGAGGGGGATGTCCAGATCGCTCACGAAGCCGGCCATGCCATGCATGGGCAGTGGATGCAGCGCGGTGGCGCATCCTCGTTCCAGCGCAACGGCAACAAGTGGTTGACCGAGGCCTTCGCCATCTACAACGAACTGAAGTTCCGCGATCAGCTCTATCGGCAGGCCAGCGATCCACGTGCCAAGGCGTATTACCTGAAGTCGTTGCTCGATGACATCATCCTGCAGCTGTTCGTATCGTCTGAAGAGGCCGATCTGGAACAGTCCATCTATCAGCAAGTGGCCGCCGATGAGGTTGGCAACGCAGACGCGCTTGATGCGATGACGGTGAAGGTACTGGGCCGGTATGGCGGCGCATCGGAGCAGTATCCCGAGCTGCGCAGCACCTGGGTATCCAAGCGGCTGATGTATGAGGATCCGCTTTACCTGGCCAATTACCTGTATGCCGGATTGATTGCGGTGCAGCTCTTCGCACAGGACCAGCAGGATCCGGAGGGATTCAGGGAGCGCTACCTGGCCGTCCTGGGCGAAGGGTTTGATCGCCCGCCGCAGCAGCAGGTCGAGCAGTTGCTGAATGCGAAGCCCGACTGGCCACGCCTGGTCGAGCAGGATCTGGGCCTCTTCCAGCAGTACCTGGCGCAGCTGCAGGTACTGCACGCGGAAATCGAGCGCCAGCGCGGTCGCTGAACAGGCGACAGCCTGCTGCTGACCGGCACCCGGGTGATGTACGCGGTGCGCAGCGAGCCGGACGCGCTTTCCGCGGTCCTCGACTCGGCCAGCAATGCGCCGGCCGCGCGCGAAGCGAACCGGATGGTGCCCCAGGGTGACCTCGTGTCATTGGCCGTTGCGATCGCGTAACCGTATGTGATGCGGGTGCAATGGCGTGCGGAAGCTGCGATACGCTGCAGGCCTGTTGCTGTCTGCCATGGGTTTCACCAATGAAGTCCAAACGTATCGCCGCAGTGTTGGCGCTGGTGATGACGCCGATCCTGCATGCGCAATCACTCCCCTCCGAACTGGCGCAGCTGGGCATTGTTGCCGGCATGCCTTATGCCAAGGCCAAGCGCCTGATGGATGCGGCAGGGTGGCAGGCGAGTCCGGTCCAGGGCGCGCCTGAGTCACTCGAGGGCTTTCCGGAAGTTGGATGCCAGAAGGGCGCCAAGCAATGCGCAACAACCTTCGAAAAGGGCGGGCAGCAGGTCGCGATGCGGCTGGGCACTACCCTGGCAGGGCAGCCGTTCGTGCAGGGCGCTGATTGAGCGCCTGCTGCGCTCACGCCAGCGGCAGACTGTGCTGCGCGTGCGACAGGCGGTCGTGCAGCGCACGCACGTGCTCGGCCTTGGCATGGATGCGCGCGGTATCACCGAAACTGCGCAGGTAGGTGCACGCGGCAAAGCCAGCGCTCTTCTTTTCGTATTCGGCAATCCAGGCCAGACGGTCCGGGTTGTTGGCCTGTTCGGCTGACCACGCGGCCACCGGTGGGCGGATGCGGTATTTCAGGCCGACGCGCCAGGGCTTCGGTGTCAGTCGCGCACGGAAGCAATGCTGCAGCCGGCACATGCGCGCGTACAGGGCGTCGGTACCCAGCGCCTTGAAGAAGGCCTGCAGTTGCTCGTCCTCGGGCGAGAACGTGGCATGCATGACCAGCACGCGTAGTCCGGCTGGCGTGCGGTAGGCGCGCAGATGCCAGTCCGGATGCTGTTCGCTGAAGGCCGCGACCCGCTGCAGCGCCACACCTTCGGCGCCACCGGCGGCGGCCAGCCGCCGCCTGCGCTGCATCAGCATCGCGGCATTCACCAGCACTACGGCCGCCACGCCCCATACCAGTCCCACCAGCCAGTGCCACAGCAGGGTGCCGACGATGGCGCCAGCAAACAGCAGCGCTGCGGCGATGACAGCGGGCATCACGCAACCCGCCGGTGGCTGCGCATGGTCGATATCGGCGAACAGCACGTCAGGGGTATTGAGGCAGAGCGCACCGTAGCTGTTGCGGGTGATGATGACGTCGCCGTCGCGCTGCACGATCTGCTCGCGGATCGGAACGCCCTCCACGCCGTAGTTGCTGCGCACTTCGCGTCGCGGAAGCGCCTGCCCGGCGAGGATGGCATTGAGGGCTTCGTTGGCGCGGCGGTCGGCGTGCACCTGCGCCTCGGCAGGGCCTTCGTCGGACCAGCCGAAGCGGCGCACGACCACCGGCCGGCCACGGAAACGGGCCTGCAGGCGGGCTTCGGCCCAGTACGCGGGAACGATCATCATCGTGCGGTGCTCCATCTTCCATGGCAGGTGCCGAAGCGAGTCTGGCACAGCGCCGGTGCGCCCGCATCCGCCTGCTGCAGTGGGCCGGGCGGAGTGATAGATTGCGCGCTTCGCATGCACTCCACCAAGGACGGAGCGATGTTCATGATCCTGCGCGGCCTGTTGGCCCTGGCCTGTGCCGGGGCGGTAGGCGTGGCCACCGCAGCGGTACCTGCAGGGCCGCAGATCCTCACCGAGGATGTCAGCCGTTTCTATGCACTTTATGACAGCGCTGGCTGCAAGCCCAGCGTTGCGCAGCTGCGTGGATACCTGGCCGAGGGTTCGGCCGGCCTGGCCGAACTGGCGAAGGCGCGCCGGGTCACCCCCGAGCGCATTGCCGAGTCCATCGCCAACCAGCCGGAACTGTATGCGCAGGGACGAAGCTGCCTGGCCGAACTGCCAGCGGTGAAGCAACGCCTGACGCAGGTGTTTTCCAACCTGCAGGCGATCTACCCGCAGACCCGGTTCCCGCCGGTGACCATCACGGTGGGCCGCGGCCGGCCGGTCGGGCTGACCTCGAAAAGCGGCGTGATCATTGGCCTGGAAGCGCTGTGCGTGGCCGACTTCATGAATGCCAATGTGCAGGATCGCTTCGTGCATGTGATCGCACACGAATACGTGCACATCCAGCAGACCGGCCTGATCGACTTCGAGCCGGGTGACCCGCGCGCGACAGTGCTGCGTGTTTCGCTGGGCGAGGGCATCGCCGAGTTCATCGCCGAGCTGATTTCCGGCAACGTCGGCAACGGGCGCCACGCGGCCTGGACCCGTGGCCGGGAAGTGCATATCGAAAGCGCGTTCGCGCTGGATCTGGACAGCACCGATCTGTCGCCATGGCTGTACAACTACAAGCCGGGCTCGCAGGAGCCCTATGACCTGGGCTACTGGGTGGGCTACCGCATCGCCAAAGCCTACTACCTGCAGGCCAAGGACAAGCGTGACGCGGTGCGCGCGCTGATCCAGCAGGACAACCCCAAGGCGATCCTGGCTGCCAGTGGCTGGACGCCCGGCATGTGGATGCCGGCCAAGGTGACCGGCGTGGCAGCGCGCGCGGCAGCACGCTGATTGCAGGCCGGGGCGCTAGACTGCCACCGTGAACCGGGAGAGTCTCCATGCGTACTCCTGTAGTGCTTGCCGGAACGTTGGCCATCGCCTTCAGCATTGGCTTGACCGTTCCGACCGCGGCTGCTGAAACGGGCGCGGTCAATCCGATGCTGCTCAAGCCCGTAGAGCAGCTGCGCCCTGATGAGATTCGTTTCATGCAGCAGCGCCTGGCTGATTGGCCGCAGCTGCAGCACTATCGTGATGCCAACGCGCGACTGCCCGCGGCGGCGCCGGGCCAGCCACGCGTGGTCTTCTTCGGCGACTCCATCACCGAAGGCTGGGGCAGGGAAGGCAGCGCGGCTTTCTTCCCCGGCAAGGGCTGGCTCAACCGCGGTATCAGCGGCCAGACCACGGCACAGATGCTGGTGCGCTTCCCGCAAGACGTGCTGGCGCTGAAGCCACAGGTGGTGGTGATCCTGGCCGGTACCAACGATATTGCAGGCAACACCGGTCCATCCACGCAGGCGATGATCGAAGACAACCTGCACGCGATGGTGGACCTGGCCCGCGCACATGGCATCGCCGTGGTGCTGGCATCGGTGCTGCCGGTCAGCGATTACCCATGGATGCCCGGGATCGCGCCTGCGCCCAAGGTGCGTGCGCTGAACACGGCGTTGAAGCGCCATGCCGATGCACAGCAGCTGGTCTATCTGGACTACCACACGCCGATGGCCAATGCCGCCGGCGGACTCGATCCGCAGCTGGCCGAGGATGGCGTGCATCCTACGGCGAAGGGCTATGCGGTGATGGCGCCGCTGGCCGAAGCGGCAGTCAAGCGCGCGCTGCAGCAGAGGTCGCAGCGGCAGGCAGGCTTGTCGACCACCACGTATCGAAACTGATCAGCAGCGGATCTACCGCCCTGTACTGGGGCATCAGCCTACTGCGGCGCGGCGGAAAGCGCCCCATGCAGGTCGCCCCCATCTGTGCCTCAGGCATCGTCCTGCTTCAACGCCGCATCGGCCGCCAGCAGCGCCTCGGCGGCTGCACTGAGCGACGGCGACGGTGGGGCGACCACGCCGATGGCTTCCATCATCTTCGGCATGCCCAGGAACTGGCGCGCGCGACGGTCGTAGATGCCGGTGACCAGCAGCGCACGTGTGGCGATCTTCTGCTCGGACCCGATCAGCACGCGCTGCTCCATGATGCCGCGCGAGCCGACCCAGCCCACCAGGCGAGTTTCCAGGGTAAAGCGCTGGAACGGCTTGAGTTCGCGGCGGAACTGGATGGTGCCGGCACCAACAATCGGCGCCCACTTCTCGCGCAGCGCCACCCGCCCCAGGCCCATGCGCAGGATCAGGTCCAGCCGGCCCAGATCGAAGATGTTCCAGTAGCGGCCGTTGGTCATGTGCAGGTTGCTGTCCAGATCGTTGGGCAGCACACGGAACTGCAGGCGCGAGACCCCGAACGGGGCCTCCAGCTTCGGCCGGGACAGGCTGCAAAGCAGTAGATGGAGCAGGCGGAACCAGAGATTCATGGCTATGACGACTGTTATAGAACGGCCGGTACGCTAATCTATGACGACTGTCTTAGCAAGGCGATCGCCGTGAGTCCACGACCCTCTGATGCCCCGCAACGGGTGATTGATGCCGCAGCACTGATGCTGGCGCGGGTAGGCCTCAATGCCACCAGCATCCGTGAGGTGACCAAGCTGGCCGAGGCGCCGTTGGGCTCCACCTACCACCATTTTCCTGGCGGCAAGCAGGAGCTTCTGGCGCGCGCCACCTACATGGCTGGCGACAAGGTGGAGGCGCTTCTCGTTGAACTGTTGAAAGGCGGAGCCGTGCAGGGCCTGCAGCAGTTCCTGGCGATGTGGCGCGAGCGCCTGCTGCGCTCCGGGTTCCGGGCGGGCTGTCCGGTACTGGCCGCTGCCGTGGAGGAGCCGGTGGAGGCAGTGCCGAGCCAGCCCCGTGCAGCAGCTGCTGAAGTGTTCGCACGTTGGCAGGGGCATCTGGCCGCAGCCTTCATTGCCGACGGCCACGATCTGGTCGCCGCGGGTGGGCTGGCCAATCTGGTGATTGCCAGTGTGGAAGGTGCGGTGGCGATGTGCCGCGCACTGCAGGACATCGCCCCGTTCGACCAGGTCGCAGCGCAGTTGCTGAAGGCCGCCGCGCCACCTGAGCGCTAGAATGCACCCGAACGCGCTACTGCGTGCCCGGCAAGGATGTCCGCATGTTGCACCACCTTTCCCTCGGCGTTCGTGACCTTGATATCGCAGGCCGCTTTTATGACGCCGCGCTCGCCGCACTCGGGTACCGCCGGGTGTTCGAGGACGAGACCGCGATCGGCTATGGGGTGGCCGATGATGAAGACGCGTTGTGCCTGAAGCTGCGTGATGACGCCGCAGCGCCGGGCCCCGGCTTCCACCTGGCGTTCGCTGCAGCGTCCGCAGCGGCGGTGGATGCCTTCCACGCAGCAGCCATCGCCAACGGAGGCGCTGACAATGGAGCGCCCGGACTGCGCCCCGATTACGGTGACTTCTACTACGCCGCGTTCGTGGTCGACCCCGAGGGCCATCGCATCGAGGCGGTGACCAAGGCGCGGCCGGCGTGAAGCAGCCGGGCATTCCGGCGCCAGCCCGCTGAAGCTGCCAATCGCATGCCGTAGCCCGGCATGGCCCATACCAGGCCGACGATCGGCCAGCGCCCGTCCGCCCCTGGTACTCCCCAAGCTGTAGAGGCACGCGCAGTTTTCGATCCTGCCCGACTCTGCGCTATTATCCGCCGGGGGCCTCGGAACGTGGCCCGGCTTCAACCAACCCTGACAAGGACAAGCGCATGGATGTCGCTGCACGCAGGAACAGGACGTTGTTTCGTTGGATCATGGTGGCACTGCTGGCGGTACTGATGCCGTTTGCAGCGCTGGCACAGCCCGCAGCCGGGCAGGCCGATGGCGCCGAAGCCGCCACTGCCACGGAAGAGGCGCAATGTCGCGCCTGCAGCTATGAACGCATCGGGCCCAAAGTCGATATCGGGCTGGTTGCATTAGTGTCGTTGCTGGTGGTGGGTCTGCTGATCGCAGCGTCGCGGGAATGGGGCAGCACGTCGCAGCGCTGGACCTGCCGCACGCTGGCTCTGTTGCTGGTGGGCATCGGCCTGGCGTTGTTGTGGTGGGCTGGCAGCGTCGTCTACCTGGGCTACAACCCGTGGCAGGAAATGGCCGCCCCCGTCGGTGGCTCGCTCACCTCGACACTGCTCACTACCTCACCGAAGTGGCTGGCGGCGCTGGTGTTGATTGGTTTCGCGCCTTCCATCTGGAAGCGCAGCGAACGCCTGCCGGCCTGGCGTATCGGCTGACCCTGGAACGACGGCGCCGGGTCAGACCCGGCGCCGCCTGCGGCCATCAGTCAAAGCGCCAGCGCACGCCCGCATAGACGCCACGGCCTTCGCCTGGCGTCGAGCGCGCGACATCCTTGCCGGCGTCGTCGTAGCCCGGCGTGACCGTGGCCGCGTAGTGGCGGTTGCCGATGTTGCGCATCTCCGCCCAGGCCTGCCAGCGACCACCGGGTGCCTCGTAGCCGATGCGGCTGCCGAAGATCACGTGGCTATCGGCCCAGTAGCTGTTGGCGTAGTCCACCGCGATGCGCGAGGCGTATTCGCTGTTCAGCGCGGCGTACAGGCCGGAGGCATGATCGAAGCGCAGCTCGGCCTGGTAGCTGTGGCGCGGCAGGCCCGGCAGGCGGTTGCTGCCGAAGCGCGCATCGTGGCGGTAACCGAAATCACTGAAGGTGTACGCCTGGCGCAACGACAGGCGCCCCGGCGCGGCCCGCCACAGTGTGCTGTCCAATCCGGCTTCGATGCCACGGTGCACGGTGGGGCTGGCGTTGTTCTCTGCGATGAACAGGTTCGGTACCGGCTGCAGCTCCACGCTCAACAATTCATGGTTCACGTGGGCGTAGTAGCCGGTCAGTTCCCAGCGACCCAGCGCCGCGTCACCGCGCGCGCCCAGTTCCAGCGTGGTGGCGGTCTGGTTCTGCATCGGCACCGGCGCGCGCTGGCGGCCGGTAGACGGGCCATTGCCCGGCCCGAAGTACTGGTTCGAGCCCCAGATCATCGACCACGGGTGCGGCGCCTCCACCGAACGGCTGAGGTTGCCGAACCACTGCGTCTGCGCGCTGTGCTGCCAGGTGAAGCCCAGTCGCGGCGCGTAGTCCCAGTCGTGGTCGCGCAGGCGGCCTCCGCTGCTCGGCCAGGTCACCCGCACGTCGCGGCGGGTGCTGATCAGTGCCAGCCCGGTCTGCATGCGCAGGCGGTCGTTGAAGGTGAGGGTATTGCCGACGTGCAGCGTGCTGTCGGTGCCGTGGTGGCGGAAGTCACGCGTGCGCGTACCGGCGGCATAGCCGTTGCTGGCAAAGCGCAGCGACTCGCGCACATCGGCGTCCAGATCGTGGGTGACGCGCAGACCGATCGTGGTTTGGCTGTCCAGGCCGAACAGCCGGTGGCGGTGGTGGTAGTCCAGCGTGGCGTTGAGGTTGGCGTAGTCCAGCTGCTGGCGGTACAGGCTCTCGTTCAAGTCCATCGGGTACGTGTGGTAGACCAGCCCGGCCTGCAGCGAAGAATCCTCGTCGATCTGCAGCGTGGTGACATTGGCCACCCAGGTGCTGCCCGGCTGCGGGCGGCGCGCATCGATGGCCAGGTTGGCCGCGTTTGCCGCATGCGGATCGTTGCGGATCTGATCGCGGGTCAAGCGACCGGGCGTTTCGTGATTGGTTTCGCGGTAGCGCACGAAGAAACGTGTCTGCAGGTCGGGCGTGATCTGCCAGCCGATGTTGGCCATCGCGCCCTTGCCGTCGCCGCGCGCATGGTGCTGATAACCATCGAACTCGGTATCGGTGTAAGCTAGGAAGTAGTCGACATCACCACTGGCGCCGCCCCAACTGATGCCGCGCTTCTGGTAGCCACGGCTGCCGGCTTCGTAGTGCAGCTGCACGCCCGCCGAATCACGTCCGCTGCGGCTGACGTAGTCGATGGCGCCGCCCAGCGCGAGCGCGCCGCGCTCGAAACCATTGGCGCCCCGCAGCACTTCCACGCGTGAAAGCCACAGCGGTTCGAGCAGCTCGTAGGGCGTGCCGCCCGGGCCGGTCAGTGGCAGGCCGTCGATCGACACCGCAATGCCTGAGGCATGCGCGCCGGGGCCCCGGTTGATGCCCGAGCCCCGGATCGAGATCCTGGTGCCCTCGTTGCCCGGCGACTGCGCACTGATGCCCGGCTGGTAGGCCAGCACATCCGCGCTGGAGGACAGGCGGCTATCGGCCTTGGCCACGTCGATGACGTTGCCGGCGCCGGGTACGCGCTTCAGCGCCTCGCGCGCCTGCGCGCTGGCATCGGCAGCAGCGGAGACCTGCACAGCATCCAGCGTGGTGGCCTGCGGGGCTGCGGCGGCGGTGGAGGAAAGGCCGAGGGAAACGGCCAGGAACAACTGCGACGGGGTGGGGCGGTACGACGAGAGCGACATGCGGAAATGCTGTAAACCACAAAAGTTGTGCGAAAGTTAACAGGTCGGCGGCGTCACGTCACCCGTCGCTCGCGTATGGCCGCCCGCAACATCCATGTAGAGCCGAGCCCATGCTCGGCTATCGCGCGCAGCGCGGGTCTCCTGCGATCGCAACGAAGAGCAGCCAAGCATGGGCTCGGCTCTACAGCAGGGTTTAGGGCGAGGGCTTCGCCAGCGCCTTGGCCTTCGCATACAGCCGATCAGCCGCTTCCCTTTCGCCCAATGCCGCATGGCACTCGGCCAGGCTGTCCCACGCGTTGGCCGAATCCGGATACAGCTCGGTGTTGAGCGTGAACACTTTCAGCGCCTTGCCAGCACCAAGGCTTTCGCGAATGGCATAGCCATCGGCATTGATCGCGCGCTCCAGTTCGCCGGTGGGAACGCCATTACTGTCGCGCAGCCAGCTACGCATCAGCGGCTTCGCATCGGCGCTGTCATCCAGCGCATAGCCGATCAACCGCTCGGACAGCACAGCGTGCGGAAACTCCTGCGGCGCGGCCACCGCCATCGCGCTCTCCACCAGCGTGCTCGACCAGACATTACGGGCGCTGCCGTTGGTCAGGTAAACGAATACCCAGTAGCCGCTGGCCAGCGTGCCCTTGTAGGCCAATCGCGCACGTACACGGGTGCCGCCATCATGGCCGACCTGGGTGTAGCCGTCACTGCGGGTGGTGTCCCAGCCGGTGGAGAAGAAATTGCTGCCGCCACCGCTCAGTTTCTGCGGCTGCCAGAGTTCTTCCAAGATCGCCGTGCGCACCAGCTTGCCGGTGGCCAGTGCCTGCAGGAAGCGGTTCATGTCGCCCACGGTGGTCTGCAGGTCGGCATGGCCCCAGCCGTAGTCCGGCCAAGGGTCTTCATTGGCCGGCTGCAGTTGGCCGTCCTTGCCGATGTACGGCACCGCCGCGCGCGTGGCTGGCACGCTGGTGACACCCCACGAGGTGCTGGCCATCTTCAAAGGCTGCAGGATGCGTTCGCGTGCGATGGCCGGGTAGGGCTTGCGATAGTGCGCTTCCAGCAACGCCGTCAGCACCAGGTAGTTCGCCTGGGTGTACTGCACGCGGCTGCCGGTGGCGAACTGCATCGGCGCCGCGCCGGCCACCTTCAGTGCAGCGGCAAGATTAGGCGCCACACCGGTGTAGCCCTTGCTGACCCAGCGGTTCTCCACCCGGTCGTAGTACTCGCCGATGCCCGAACTGTGGTTGAGGAAGTCGCGCACCGGGATCGTCCGCCAGGCGGCCGGCAGGTCCGGAACATAACGGCTGGCCGGCGCGTCAAGATCCACCTTGCCTTGATCCACCAACTGCATCACCAGCGTGCTGGTCAGCAATTTAGCCATGGACTGCGCGGCGAAGATGGAATCGACGGCGGCAGGTGTGTGCGTAGCGCGATCACGTTCGCCGCTGGCGCCCTGGTACAGCACCTGGTCGTTGTGTGCGACCAGCACCGCCTGGCCGGCAATGCCGTAACGTTCACGGTTGGTCTGCAGCTGGGGGGCAGAGTGCAAACTCAAATTCCCATGAGCTGCTTCTGCCATGTCCAATGGGAAGCACAGGGCAACTAGGAGGATTCCATGAACTATCTTCACTTCGAAGTTCTTCCGTATGGGGTGGTGCAGTTTCGAAGTGGGGCCATAATTCGCTGTGTGATATCAGATGGGTGTTAAATTAGTGACTATCCTGATGGTGTTAGATTCTTGAGATCGGGTGTGTGCTAATCGATCAACCCGTGGCTTGGGCTGAGATTTCCCCATAAAGCACGCCTGCGTCTGAGGCGATTTTTGTTCGAGTCCAGAATACATTCTGTAGGGTGGCAAAGAAATCTTGGTCAATATTTGAGTTGTCGAATTTTAGGAGGCCCTTGGATTTGAGTCGGCTCACTATCGCTCTCCACATAAAAGAACTGTATGCTCTGACAAGGTTCTGGCAGATTCCGCAGATCTCATCAAACGCATCATAACTCGGCGAAACCATGACGCCGCTGGCTTGCCTAAGGCCAAGCTCCATAACATTCTTTCCGCCTAGGCGGCCGAACGAATGCACAGCGGCGTGGCGAAGGATGCATACTTTATGGAATTCGCTCAATGCATTCTTCACGGATTCTGAGTCATTTACATCTATGCCGGTGAGCTTTTTGGTCTCCGATGCGATTGTGGTTGAATTTGAAAAAACTAAACTGTCCACTAGTGATCGTGCGATCGATCGCGGAGAGTAGTAACGGGCGCTGGCAAAATTTACGTCAAATTTTGAGCATAGAGAGTGGGATTCTGGGCAGGATCGAAGTGTGTCTGAAAGGATGATCCTAAAATAGTTCTCAGTCAGTGATACGAGGCCAAGTAATGCAAGGCGAATAATTTCTCTATCTTTATAATTGGTCGCCGTGAATTTTATTAGCTCCTTTAGATTGTCTTCAAAGAAGTCTATTCCGGAGATATTGACCTCATCTTCAACCTCAATGCATCGGCTTACATCTAAATTTTGATGCTGTTCGCTCTCATTTGGCGTTCCGTACGGATCAGACACCTACATATTCCTCCGCAATATTTCGAATTCTGGCGCTCCATATTTTTCCGATGCGTGGAACCTTTAGAAGGGTCTGTGCCTCGTCCAGAATGATGTCTTGAATATAACGAATCTTAGTGGTCTTGATGATTCCGTCTATCTTCTTTCGCGGTATTGGAAGGATTTCTATTGGCTTCTTGAGGAGCTCCTCGTAGAGTGAGGCCTCGGTCAATCTGGAGCCGCAATTCATGCAGAACTTTTGCTCTGCAGCTGCTCGCTCCGTGCCGCAGGTGGCACAGGGAGGCAGGTCAAGTGACAAGTCGTTTACTACATCTTTCAACAAGCGAGAGGGGGAGATCTTGCAATACTCGTGAGCGTCAAAATTTGAAAGTGATCGAGTCAGCTCGGCTGTTGTGAAATTTTGTCCCAGTCCAAGGCCGCCGCCAGAGAAGATTACGGCGGAGTGCAGTTGGTAGCGCTGATAAACGCCAATCTTTCCTCTTGAGTGACTCTTGATTCTTCGTGCGAGTCCCGCGTACTCATAGAACTGAAGAATCTTCTCAAGATTTGCATTGAGTGGTTCCTTGATTCCAACGATCTGAGTGCGCTTCTCTGCTGGCTTTCCTCGATTGTAATCATTGGCTATTGAGATAAGTTCGCTCTTGACGCGCTCCCCTGCAGTTACAAATCTCTTGTAACGAGGGAGTCGATCTGCCAATGCAAGGAAGACGCCATCCACATATGAGGCGTATCCCTCGATTGCGCTGAGGACTCGGCGGCGAGTTATGCTCTTTGCTGTGCTTGCATCACCGATCACATCGGATAGCATGTTAAGGAAGCCGCGTGGTTGCCCGAACGCAGCGAGGGCAATTACATTTATATATTCCTCAAAGCTTGAGCCGAGCCGGACTATTATGGCGTCCCCTAGACGCTTCCTCACAATTTCCTGCATCAGAGGAAGGTAATACTCTTCTGAAGGGTCGTACCAAGCTTCTATGATTTCCGCTTCATGACCAACATTGAAGCTGTGGGAGAAAGATGTGATGCCGGGGTAGATTGCGGCCTTGCCGGCTACCTTGCGTGAACGCAGCTGGCGGAATATTTCGAAGAATTCTCGCTGCTGCTCTAATGAGAACGCGTGAGCCGCGTCGTCCATAAGAAGGACACACCTGGATCGACCGATTCGCAGGATGGTTGCCTCAAGGAATTCAATCATCTCGGACGGAGATGTCTCAATTTCCAGGGACTCAGGCACCACCCCACGCTCCAGATCCCGGATTGCCGATTTTGCAGCGTTGGCTTTGTAGGAAACTTCTTCGTTCGCAGGGACCTTCAGCTCACGTAGTGTTTCGCTAACTCCGACTAAGATCTTGAGAAGCACCCATTGTCGAAAAAGGCGGAGTGCATTCGCTTGAGTGTGGAAAAGGGGCTCAAGAGCTAGCGAGTGGGAATAATTGATGTAGACAGGCAGTGCGTGTTCGGATTCAAGGGTCTCATAATACGCAAGTTTCATGAGGGTCGACTTGCCGGAGCCTCTGGGGCCGAGGAGGAGCTTAACTCCAGGCCCCTTCAGCTTTTCAATTACACCCCTATCGAGATCAGTGAGGGCAGTCCATTGGTGAAGTTCATGTCTAGAAAGGCGCTCGGCGCGCTCTTCGAAAACATTCTGCTCAATCAAATCCTGGTTGGTGAAATTCAATTTGCTACCCAGTTATATTGAAGGCGTGCACAGATGTGCGCTTATTTCAAAGAAGACTGAACGATATATCTCTTCACGCGCCTTGTCATCTCTGTGACGCGATCAGCCCAGAATCCCCGGCAGATCCAGCCCCTTCTCCTTCGCGCACTCAACCGCGATCTCATACCTAGCATCGGCATGGCGCATCACGCCGGTGGCCGGATCGTTCCACAGCACGCGGCCAATCCGCTTGGCCGCCGCCTCGGTGCCGTCGCAGACGATCACCATGCCGGCGTGCTGCGAGAAGCCCATGCCGACGCCGCCACCGTGGTGCAGCGACACCCAGGTTGCGCCACTGGCGGTGTTGAGCAGGGCGTTCAGCAGCGGCCAGTCGGACACCGCGTCGGAGCCATCGGCCATCGCTTCGGTTTCGCGGTTTGGCGAGGCCACGCTGCCGCTGTCCAGGTGGTCACGTCCGATCACCACCGGCGCCTTCAGTTCGCCGTTGGCGACCATCTCGTTGAACGCCAGTCCGAGTCGATCGCGATCACCCAGGCCGACCCAGCAGATGCGCGCCGGCAGGCCCTGGAACTTGATCTTCTCGGCGGCCATGTCCAGCCAGCGGTGCAGGTGGGGATTGTCCGGAATCAGTTCCTTCACCTTGGCATCGGTCTTGGCGATGTCTTCCGGGTCGCCACTCAGTGCCGCCCAGCGGAACGGGCCGATGCCGCGGCAGAACAGCGGGCGGATGTAGGCCGGCACGAAGCCGGGGAAGTCGAACGCGTTCTCCACGCCTTCTTCCAGCGCCATCTGCCGCAGGTTGTTGCCGTAATCCACGGTGGGCACGCCCAGTGCGTGGAAGCCGAGCATGGCGCGGATGTGATTGGCCATCGAAGCACGCGCGGCCTTTTCCACTTCCTTCGGTGCAGAGACACGCTTCTCGTCCCATTGCTCGACGGTCCAGCCCTGCGGCAGGTAGCCGTTCACCGGGTCGTGCGCGGAGGTCTGGTCGGTCAGCAGGTCCGGCTTCACGCCGCGCTTGAGCAGTTCGGCCAGCACGTCGGCAACGTTGCCGAGCAGGCCCACCGACTTCGGCGTTCCGGCCTTGCACGACTCCTCGATCATGCGCAGCGCTTCGTCAAGATTGTCGGTCCAGGTATCCAGATAGCCGGTGCGCAGGCGCATGTCGATGCTGCTCTTGCGGCACTCGACGGCCAGGCAGGAGGCGCCGGCCATCACGGCAGCCAGCGGCTGTGCACCGCCCATGCCGCCGAGGCCGCCGGTGAACAGCCACTTCCCGGTCAGGTCGCCACCGAAGTGCTGGCGGCCCATTTCCACGAAAGTCTCGTAGGTGCCCTGCACGATGCCCTGCGCGCCGATGTAGATCCAGCTGCCGGCAGTCATCTGGCCGTACATGGCCAGGCCCTTCTTGTCCAGTTCGTTGAAGTGGTCCCAGTTGGCCCAGCGCGGCACCAGGTTGGAATTGGCGATCAGCACGCGCGGTGCATCGGCGTGGGTACGGAACACGCCCACCGGCTTGCCGGACTGCACCAGCAGGGTCTGGTCGTCGTCCAGGCGCTTGAGTGTTTCGACGATAGCATCGAAGCTCTCCCAGTCGCGCGCGGCACGACCGATGCCGCCATACACCACCAGTTCCTGCGGGCGCTCGGCCACATCGGGGTGCAGGTTGTTCATCAGCATGCGCAGCGGTGCTTCGGTCAGCCAGCTCTTGGCGTTGAGCGTGGTGCCGGTCGGCGCGGCGATGGTGCGGGACGGGTCGTTGCGGGTCATGCGGCGCTCCGGTTCGTAGCGAATTCAAGGCAGGCGTTGAGCACCTGCGCCAGGGTGTGGCGCAACGGTGCGGCGTGGTCGGGGTCGAGCGGGGTGGGCCAGCTGTGTTCGTCCACCTGGTCCGGCAGGGGCTCGTGCATGTAGCCACGGCAGGCAAGTTCCATCTGCAGGCTGTGCACGCCGCCGGCGATGTTGCTGTAGTGGCGGGTGATCCAGCCGCCCTTGAAGCGGCCGTTGCGCACCTGGCTCATGCCACTGATCTTCAGCAGGTTCTCCACCACGTCGCTCAAGGCGTTGTCGCAGGACGTGTCCGGTGCACCGGAGGGGCCAGCGGTGCCCAAATTGAACTGCGGCAGCTCACCGTCGAACAGGTGCGGGATGTGCGAGCGGATCGAGTGCGCGTCGTACACCACCACGGTGCCGTGGCGTGCACGCAGACGCGTGATCTGCGAAGCCAGCGCATCGTGATAGGGCAGGAAATACGTGTCGCGGCGACGGGCGATTTCTGCGTCGTCCGGCTCGCGCCCGGCGTTGTACAGCGGCTGGTTGTCGAAGGTGGTCAGCGGGCACAGGCCGGTGGTGTTCTGGCCCGGGTACAGCGACACGCCGCTGGGATCGCGGTTGAGGTCGATCACCGAACGTGAGATCGCCGAGCGCACCGTGGTTGCGCCCATGCCGCGCACGAAGTCGTACAGCTCATGCACCCACCAATCGGCATCGCGGCGCGCCAGCCACGGCGAGTGGTAGTCGCCGATCAGGTCGTGCGGCAGCTCGGTGCCGGTATGTGGAAAGCTGACGATCAACGGGGCGTCGCCCTCGTGCACCGTCAACCATTCGGGAAGGGGTGTCATGCCTGGGGCTCCACGGTCGGCAACAGATCGGACAAACCCTGCGCCAGCGCGCCGCTGCGCACAAGATTCGTGGCGGTCACCATGTCCGGATGGAAATAGCGGTCCTCTTCCAGCGTCGGCACCTGCGCACGCAGGGTGGCGCGCACGCTTTCCAGCGCGGCGCTGGAGCGCAGCGGCGCGTGGAAGTCGCAGCCCTGCGCAGCGGCCAGCAGTTCGATGCCGATCACGTTGGCGGCGTTCTCGGCCATCTGCATCAGCCGGCGTGCGCCATGCGCGGCCATCGACACATGGTCTTCCTGGTTGGCCGAGGTCGGGATCGAATCAACACTGGCCGGGTAGGCGCGCTGCTTGTTTTCCGAGACCAGCGCGGCAGCAGTCACCTGCGGAATCATGAAACCGGAATTCAAACCGGGACGCGGGGTCAGGAAGGCGGGCAGGCCGGACAGCGCCGGATCGACCAGCATCGCCAGGCGGCGCTCGCTGATCGAACCGATCTCGCACACCGCCATCGCCAGCATGTCGGCGGCGAAGGCCACCGGCTCGGCGTGGAAGTTGCCGCCGGACAGCGCTTCGCCGGTATCGGTGAACACCAGCGGATTGTCGGACACGCCGTTGGCTTCGATTTCCAGCGTGGTCGCGGCCTGGCGCAGGATGTCCAGCGCCGCCCCCATCACCTGCGGCTGGCAGCGCAGGCAGTACGGGTCCTGCACGCGCACGTCGTTGTCACGGTGTGATTCGCGGATGCCTGAGCCCTGCATCAGCGTGCGCAGGGTGGCGGCGGTGGCGATCTGCCCGCGCTGGCCACGGATGGCATGGATGCGCGGGTCGAAGGGCGTGTCGGAACCCTTGGCTGCTTCCACCGACAGCGCGCCGGTCACCAGTGCCGCCTGGAACACGGTCTCGATCTCGAACAGGCCGGCCAGCGCATAGGCGGTGGAGAACTGGGTGCCGTTGAGCAGGGCCAGACCTTCCTTTGCGCCCAGATCAATCGGCTGCAGGCCGGCACGCGCCAGTGCGTCGGTTGCGGGCAGGCGTTCGTCACCGATGTAGGCTTCGCCCACGCCCAGCATCACGCTGGCCAGGTGCGAAAGCGGTGCCAGATCGCCGGAAGCACCCACCGAGCCTTGTGCCGGCACCACGGGCAATACGCCCTTGACCAGCATCGCTTCGAGCAGCAGCAGGGTTTCCTCGCGAATGCCCGATGCGCCTTGCGCCAGGCTGACCAGCTTCAGCGCCATCATCAACCGCACCACGCTGGCCGGCATCGGTTCGCCCACGCCAGCAGCGTGCGAGAGCACGATATTGCGCTGCAGGGTGGCCAGGTCTTCGCGCTCGATGCGCACGCTGGCCAGCTTGCCGAAGCCGGTGTTGATGCCATACACCGGTGCGCCTTTGGCGACGATGGCGGCCACCGCCGCAGCGCTGGCGCGCACCACCGGCAGCGCGGCCGGGTCCAGTGCAAGCGGCGCACCGCGATAGACCTGCCGCCACTGGGCGAGAGTGACATGGCCGGGGCGAAGAACCAGGGTGTTGCTCATGTGTTGCTCCAGGAGGCAGGCAGGTCGGGCTGTCCGCGCACCACGCGCGCGTGCAGCGGGTTGAATCCAATGCGATAGACCAGGTCGGCGGGGGCATCGATGTCCCAGATCGCCAGGTCGCAGTCCAGGCCCACGGCGAGGCGGCCGATGCGGTCGCTGCGTCCGAGCGCGCGCGCCGCTTCACGGGTGAAGCCGGCGATGCACTCGTCCACGGTCAGGCGGAACAGGGTGGCGCCCATGTTCATCGCCAGCAGCGGGCTGGTCAGCGGCGAAGTGCCGGGGTTGCTGTCGGTGGCCAGCGCCAGCGGCACGCCGGCCGCGCGCAATGCAGCGATCGGCGGCAGGGTGGTATCGCGGGTGAAGTAGAAGGCGCCCGGCAGCAGCACGGCCACGGTGCCGGCGGCGGCCATCGCGGCGATGCCGGCGTCATCCAGATGTTCAATATGGTCGGCCGACAGTGCTCCTAAGCTGGCGGCCAGTTCGGCGCCATGCTGGTTGCTCAGCTGTTCGGCGTGGATCTTCACTGGCAGCCCATGCGCGCGCGCCGCTTCGAAGACCTGCCGCGCCTGCGCCGGCGAGAAGGCGATGTTTTCGCAGAACACATCCACCGCTTCGGCCAGGCCTTCCGCGGCGATGGCCGGAATCATCACGTCGCACACCTCGTCGGTGTACTCCTGTGCCTCGCGGCCCGGCGGAATCGCGTGTGCACCGAGGAAGGTGGTCACCACGTTGACCCGGCATTGCTCGCCCAGCGTGCGTGCAACCTGCAGCTGCTTGCGTTCGTCGGGCAGGGTCAGGCCGTAGCCGGACTTGATCTCGATCGTGGTCACGCCCTCGGCGCGCATCGCCAGCAGGCGCGGGCGGCTCTCGCTGGCCAGTTGCTCGGGCGTGGCAGCGCGGGTGGCGCGCACGGTGGAGACGATGCCGCCGCCGGCACGGGCGATCTCGGCATAGCTCACGCCCTGCAGGCGCTGCTCGAATTCGTTGGCGCGGTTGCCGGCGTAGACCAGGTGGGTGTGGCAGTCGATCAGGCCGGGCGAAATCCAGCGGCCTTCGCCATCGATGCGGGTGGTCGGCTTCAGGTGAGCGTCGCTGCCGGCCGGGCCAACGTGGACGATGCGGCCGTCGGCGCAGGCCAGTACGCCATCGCGGATGACACCCAGGCCGTCGCCGTCGAGGGTGATCAGGTGGACGTTGGACCAGAGGGTATCGACGTGCATGGCATCCACAACGCGGCTGTGCTTATATGTCTATACAATATAGGCGTCCATTTCGGGTTGTCCAGCCATGTCCGATTCGCGTTCCCCGCACAGTTTCCATGCTGCCCACGCCTTGCTGGCCGAGGGATGGGCCCGCGATGTCCGCCTGCAGGTGCAGGACGGCCGCGTCACGGCGATCCACACGGGGCAGGGCGCCCAGCACGACGACACCCGCGTCGGCATCCTGGTGCCCGGCCTGCCCAACCTGCACAGCCATGCCTTCCAGCGCGGCATGGCCGGCCTGACCGAGATCGGCGGCGGTGACGGTGACAGCTTCTGGAGCTGGCGCGAGCTGATGTACCGCTTCCTGGCCCACCTGCGACCGGACGCGGTGCAGGCCATCGCCGCCCAGGCCTACATGGAAATGCTCGAAAGCGGCTTTACCCGCGTCGGTGAATTCCACTACCTGCACCACGACGCCGATGGTCGCGCCTATGCCAACCGCGCCGAGATGAGTGCACGGATCGCGGCGGCAGCCGAGCAGACCGGCATCGGCCTGACCCTGCTGCCGGTGTTCTATGCGCATGCCGATTTCGGCGGGGCGGCGCCGAATCCAGCGCAGCGGCGCCTGATCCACGACGTGGAGGGTTTCGCGCAGCTGCTGGAGGCCGCCAAGCCGGCATTGGCCGCGCTGCCCGACGCGGTGCTCGGCATCGCACCGCACAGCCTGCGTGCGGTCACCGGCGAGGAACTGAGTGCGTTGCTGCCGCTAACCGACGGCCCGGTGCACATCCATATCGCCGAGCAGGTGCGCGAAGTGGAGGCCTGCCTGGCCTGGAGCGGCCAGCGCCCGGTGCAGTGGCTGTACAACCATGCGCCGGTGGATGCGCGCTGGTGCCTGGTGCATGCCACCCACATCACCGACGACGAGCGTGCCGCCATCGTGGCCAGCCAGGCGGTGGCCGGCCTGTGCCCGATCACCGAAGCCAACCTGGGCGACGGTCTGTTCCCGATGCAGGCGTTCGCGCGCGAGGGTGGCCGTTTCGGTGTCGGCTCCGATTCCAATGTGCTGATCGATGCGGCCGAAGAACTGCGCCTGCTTGAATACGGCCAGCGGCTGACCCTGCGCGGTCGCAACGTGCTGGCGCCGGATGCCACCCGCAGCACCGGTCGCTTCCTGTTCGAAGGCGCACTGCACGGTGGTGCACAGGCGCTGGGCGTGCCCGCTGGCCTCCAGGTCGGCGCCAGTGCCGACCTGGTCGAACTGGATGCCGGGCATCCCGCGCTGCAGGCGCGACAGGATGACGCATGGCTTGACAGCTGGGTGTTCGCCGCACGTAATGGCGCGCTGCGATCGGTCTGGCGCCATGGCCGCCAATGCGTGGCCGGGGGCCGCCACCTGCAGCGCGAGGCGATCACCACCGCCTTCGCCGCCGCCCTGCGCGGCGTGCTGGGCTGATCGCCTCCCGCTACCGAGACCCCATTACGTGAAGGCCAGCAAGTCCGCCACGCTCAACCAGCGTATCCGCAGCGATCTGGAAAGCCGCATCCTCAGTGGAGAGTGGGCGCCGGGCTTCCGGATTCCATACGAGCACGAGCTGATGGAGCAGTACGGCTGCTCGCGGATGACGGTGAACAAAGTGCTGACCGCGCTGGCCGAGAGCGGCATGATCGAACGTCGCCGTCGTGCGGGTTCGTTCGTGGCGCGGCAACCCCCGCACCTTGAGCAGGTGGCGCTGGAGATTCCCGATATCGCGATGGAGGTGGGCTCGCGCGGCCATCAGTACGCCTATCGCCTGCTGCAACGGGAACTGCGCCTGGCCGATCCCGGCAATGCCGGCGAGGTAGAGCTGGCGGGCCGCGAGAAACTGCTGGCGATGCGCTGCCTGCATCTGGCCGACGGCCGCCCGCTGGCGCTGGAGCATCGGCTGATCAGCCCGGTGGGGGTGCCCGAGGTGCTGGAGGTCGATTTCAGTACCACCGCGCCGGGCAGCTGGCTGCTGCAGAACGTATCGTGGACCCGCGCCCAGCACCGCATCAGCGCCTGGGGGGCGGACACTGCCACCGCCAGGCTGCTGGACGTGAAGCCCGGTACCGCCTGCCTGGTGATCGAACGCCTGACCTGGCGTGGCGAACAGCCGATCACCCGCGTGCGCCAGATGTTCCTCGGCGACGCCTGGGACCTGGTCGCGCGCTTCGCGCCGGGGGCTCGGTAGGGCGTATCCACGCATGTCGTGCAACACTGAATCCCGGTTGGGATTACGTGATGCGTGAGAACCTTCGGTCGATCCACGCCATGCGTGGATGCTGCCCCATCAATACGTAGCGCACTGCCGCCAGCGCACCGGCTCGTCCACACCGGGGCGGGCATTGAGCTGGATGCGCACGTTGCGCAGGGCGGGATAGTGCAGCACTTCCTCGCAGACCAGCGGCCACACCGCGTCCAGTTCGCCGGTGCGGTTGATCGCCAGCGTCTGCCGGGTCAGCCAGACACCGCTGGCGATGCCGGGCTTGCCAGCCAGGGCGCGGGCCAGATCGGCCTGGTAGCGATCCAGGGTGGCCGCATCCGGGTTGGGATTGCTGCGTGGGTCGGCCGCCGGCGCGGCCACACCCTGCGGCGACGAGGTCGCGGTGGCGGGCGTGCTCGGGGATGCTCCGGGGGCAGGTGCAGCGGTAGCGGCCGGAGCAGGGGCCGGCGCTGGCACTGGCGCTGGCGCTGGCACTACCGATGCGTCGGCAGTGGGTGCGGCGTCGTCCGCGCGCAGGCCCTGCAGGCCCAGGCCGACCAGCAGCCCCAGCGTGATTGATCCCAGGCCGGCGATGGCGATGCGGCGCAGGGCTTCATGGCGGGCAGTGGCGCGCACACGCATTTCAATGTCACCCGGCAGGTAGGGCTGCAGCAGCGGCCACAGGCGCGGGCCGTCCAGTACCTCGACCGCCTGCTTCTCGGCAGCTGCCCGGCCATCGCGCTCAATCCGGCCTTCCGTGAGCAGCACGCCACCTTTCGCACCGGCCAGGCGCGCGGCCGCCCCCAGTTCGTTCACTGCGGCAGTGCCGATACGGTAGGCCAGGCCGTGCTTGCATGACACCAGCCACTGGTTGGGACCGTCGCTGAGCAGGAAGTCGCTGCTCGGCTCGCGGGCATCTTCGGCCGGATCGACCAGCTCGCGCAGGCCACGCTGCTCGCGCAGCATGCGCTTGACGAGTACCGAAAATTCTCGCCAGTGCATCCCCGCCAGGGCCTGCAGGCCAAGTTGCATCTCCTTCTGCCGCCGCTTGATCCACCACAGATAGACAACAGCCAGGGAACAGGTAAGCAGGGCCGACAGCAGGGCCAGGATCCAGGGGAGCATGCAGGAGTAGGGCGGAAGGGGCGAAAGCGGAGAACGACAGTGTAAAGGTCGCGGTACCTGGCCGGGTCAGGAGGTTCCTGACAGGAAGCGTGATGGAACGCCCAGTTCGGAATACAGCAGGCACGAAAAACCCGCCAATCCTGAAGCCGTGAGGGGAGGGAACAAACGGCAGCCGAAGCGATTGGCGGGTTGCTCGCGATTGTCAATCAAAGTTTATTGCATTGCAACAATTGCGCTCAGGGAATGCTGTCCGGCGACTGATGGCTGCCCGGTGCAGGGGCGTCGGTACCCGACGCTGCCCGGTTTTCCAGCCTGGCCAGGCGCGCGTGCAGGGCATCGATGCGGGCTTCGAGCGCCGTCACTTCGTCGGCGGTGGGTACATGTAACCGCTTGAGCACGCCCTGCACCTGGTCATCAAAGGCCTTCTCGACCTTGTTCCAGGTGCCCGAGGCCTTCTCGCGGGCTTCGTCCAGCGAGCTCTCGACGTTATCACGCCAGCCCGGGCCCTGTTCGCTGCTGCGCTCACGGCGGCGGGCTTCCCAGGCTTCGCCTTCCTTCACCAGGCCGTCAAAGAAGCGGCTGCCTTCGGCCTGTGCACGGCCGAGAGCGCCAAGACCGGCCAGCCACACCTGCTGCGCCGAGTCACTCAGCTTGCGCGAAAAGCGCTCGGCCTGGTCACCGAAAGAGGCGTCGTCGTTGCGGCGGTCGTCGTTCTCGTAGTGGTTCATCGCAGTTCCCGTGGGAGTTGGGCCTGCCCCGAGAGTAGCGCGCCGTGGCGTTGCACGGCCGTGATGGCCGCGGCCGGGGTTCAGCCCAGCTTTTCCTTCAGAACGCGCTGTATCTCGCCTTCGACCATGCCCTTCATCGCCGACAGCAGGAAGCCCAGCTTGGCCGTCACGCGCACGGCGCCTGGCTGCAGTTCGATCGCGCCGTCCACGCCGCTGCCGGAGAAGTTCAGTACATCGGCGGTCCACGACGACTTCAGGCCGAAGCGCTCGGACAGCTTGGCGGCGACCTGCTCGATCGCGGCGCGCGCCTGCGCGTCGGGCAGGCCGTGGGCGTGGCGGACATCGATGGTGGACATGCAGGCTCCTGGCGCAGGGCGGGGATGATCAATGAGGGCGAGCATTGTGCGCATCGAGGGCCTCCGCGCCAAGCACTCATCCTGGGTTCTTCTTCGTTGGCGACCAACCTGCTAGGCTGCGCCGCGTGCAGAACCTGCTTGTTCACTTCAGCCAACAACAACAGCCCGACCAGCCGCTGCGGCCCGGGGTGCAACGCATCGTGCGCCAGGCCAACGGCAGTGTGCGGCTCGGCGATGCCGGCCATGGTGCCCTGTTGCTGGCGCAGTTCTGCCTGGATGATCGCGGCCTGTGGCTGCAGGTCGGCAACGGGATCCGCGGCATTCATGTGAACGGTCGACCGGTGCGGCGCATGGCGCTGCTGCGTGCGGGCGATGCGGTGTATGTGGACGGCGTGGAGATGGTCCTGCAAGGTGAAGTCGAGAGCCTGCTGCAGGCGCCTGCGCCGAAGAACGAGGAAGGCAGCGACGAGCAGCAGCGGCTGTTGCGCGGAGTTGGCGGCCTGCACCACGGCCGCAGCTTCACCCTGTCGCGGGCCCGCCTGATCGGCCGCGGCGGCGACGCTGACATCGCTATTGACGATCCGGCCTTCGCAGAACGACACGCCCGCGTGGAAGTGCATGGTGATCGCGTGCTGCTGCGCGATCTGGGCAGTGCCGACGGCACCTGCGTCAATGGCGTGGCCGTGCGCCATTGCTGGCTGCAGGCCGGCGACCAGGTGGTGTTTGATGGCCAGCACCGGTTTGTGCTGGAAGTGCCGCATGACCCGCGCCGGCGCCCGCTGCCGGATGAAGACGAGTCCAGCCAGGACGCCGAGCAGGCGCCGGTGCTGCCGGCCGTGCCGCGCAAGGTCCGGCGCTGGCCGTGGCTGCTGGTCAGTGCGCTGCTGCTGGCCGCGCTGCTCAGCCTGCTGCTCTGGTTCGGCGCGCGCTGACCCCGTATCCGCCGGGCATGGCCCGACGCTACCCACGTGGCGTGTGTCCACCCGCTTCCGGTAGGTGCCGACCTTGGTCGGCACGCTCCTTCGGCGGGAATGACGGCTGACGGCGTACGCCGACCAAGGTCGGCGACTACCGGCGCCATGCGGGCGGCCAATGGATTCCAATGAAACCAAATTTCCCTTGCGCCACAAGGCCGCAAGGCTGGTGCACTGCGGCATACTAGGGGTCTTGCCCCACAGGTGTGACATGACGCGCGCGTTCAACTTCAGTGCCGGCCCTGCAACCTTGCCGGAATCGGTCCTGCGCCAGGCGCAGGCGGAAATGCTGGACTGGCACGGGTCCGGTGCTTCGATCGTGGAAATGAGCCATCGCGGCGCGGAATTCATGTCCGTGGCCGCCGAGGCCGAAGCCGATCTGCGTCGCCTGCTCGACATCCCCGACGACTATGCGGTGCTGTTCCTGTCCGGTGGCGCCACCACCCAGCAGGCGCTGATCCCGCTCAATTTCGCCGCCCCGGGCCAGCGTGCCGACTACGTGGTCAGTGGCCACTGGGGCAAGACCGCGGTCAAGCAGGCCGGTGTCTACGTCGACGTCAACATCGCCGCCAGCAGCGAGGCCAACGGCTACCGCACGCTGCCGGCGCGTGCCGACTGGCAGCTGTCGCCCGATGCCGCCTACGTGCACATCACCGCCAACGAGACCATCCACGGCGTCGAGTTCCGTGATGCTCCCGATACCGGCAACGTTCCGCTGATCGCCGACTTCAGCTCGTCCATCGCCAGCGAACCGCTGGATGTGCGCCGCTATGGCGTGATCTACGCCGGCGCGCAGAAGAACCTCGGCCCGGTCGGCATCGCGGTGATGATCATCCGTCGCGACCTGCTCGAGCGCAGTGGCCAGCCACGTGCGGACATCTTCGATTACCGCTCGCACGTCGCCCGCGATTCAATGCTCAACACCCCGCCGACCTGGAACTGGTACCTGGCCGGGCTGGTGTTCAAGTGGATGCTGGCCGAGGGCGGCGTGGCCGAGTTCGCCAGGCGCAATGCCGCCAAGGCCGCGCTGGTGTACAGAGCCATCGACGGCTCCGGCGGCTTCTACCGCAATGAAGTTGCACATGCGGCCCGTTCGCGGATGAACATCCCGTTCTTCCTGCCCAACGCCGATCTCGATGCCCGCTTCGTGGCCGAGGCCAAGGCGGCCGGCCTGCTGGCGCTGAAGGGCCACAAGGTCGTCGGTGGCATCCGTGCCTCGCTGTACAACGCCATGCCGCTGGCCGGGGCCGAGGCGCTGGTCGCCTTCATGGCCGATTTCCAGCAGCGTCACGGCTGAGCAATGAACGGCGCGCACCGTCGGGTGCGGGCCCCGCAACAAGGAATTCCGATGGCAAGCAGCAAATCCAGCAAGAAGGCGCCGAAGAAGGCCGAACCGGCCAAGGACAGCGCGCCCGCCAAGGCGAAGGGCAAGGCCAAGGCCGCCTCGAACCCGGCACCCACCCTGGCGCCGCTGGCGCTGGCCGATGTGCGCTCGAAGATCGACCAGATCGACCGCGACATCCAGAGCCTGATCGCCGAGCGCGCGCGCTTCGCCCATCAGGTCGGCAAGGCCAAGGGCAAGCTCGCCGCCGCCGTCGACTACTACCGCCCCGAGCGCGAAGCGCAGGTGCTGCGCATGGTGGTGGATCGCAACGAAGGCCCGCTCAGCGATGAGCTGCTGGTGCACGTCTACCGCGAGATCATGTCGGCCTGCCTGGCCCAGCAGGAGCCGCTGAAGATCGGCTACCTCGGCCCGGAAGGCACCTTCAGCCAGCAGGCCGTGCTCAAGCACTTCGGCCGCTCCGCGCTGGGCCTGCCGATGGCCAGCATCGAGGAAGTGTTCCAGGAAGTGGAAGCGGGCAACGCCGATTTCGGCGTGGTGCCGGTGGAGAACTCGGGGCAGGGCACCATCCAGATCACCCTGGACATGTTCCTGACCTCCAACCTGAAGATCTGCGGCGAAGTGGAACTGCGCGTGCAGCAGTACCTGATGTCGCGCAGCGGCCGCATCGAGGACATCGAGCGCATCTATGCACATCCGCAGTCGTTCATGCAGACCTCGGCGTGGCTGCGCGCCAACCTGCCGAAGGCCGAGAAGATTCCGGTGTCGAGCAACGCCGAGGGTGCGCGCCGTGCGCGCAACGCCGACGACGCGGCGGCCATCGGCGGCGAGAGTGCCGGCCACGTGTACGGCCTGAAGAAGGTGGTCACCAAGCCGATCCAGAACGATGCCGACAACACCACCCGCTTCCTGGTGGTGGGCCGCAACATCTTCCCGACCTCCGGCCACGACCGCACCTCGGTGCTGGTGTTCATCCATGACAAGCCCGGTGCGCTGTTCGACGTGCTCAGCCCGTTCGCCCGCCACGGCATCAGCATGAACCGCATCGAGTCGCGGCCGTCGCACCACGGCAAGTGGGAGTACGGCTTCTTCATCGACCTGGCCGGCCACATCGACGACGCGCCGATGCAGGCGGCGCTGGCCGAACTTGAAGCGCACTCGGCGCAGATCAAGGTGCTGGGCTCCTATCCTGTGGCCGTGCCCTGAGTGCTGCTGGGGCGGCCCCGGCCGCCACCCCCTGATGCATCGCCGGCGGGCTGCCGGCGTTTACGGAATGATCGAACGATGAGCAACGCGCAACACTGGATCGCCCGCAAGGGCCAGCCCCTGCAGGGCAGCCTGACCATTCCCGGCGACAAGTCGGTCTCGCATCGCTCGGTGATGTTCGCCGCGCTGGCCGATGGCACCTCGCATATCGAGGGCTTCCTGGAAGGCGAGGACACCCGCGCGACCGCGCGCATCTTCAGCCAGCTGGGGGTGCGCATCGAAACGCCCAGCCCGTCGCAGCGCATCGTGCACGGCGTCGGCATCGACGGCCTGAAGGCGCCGGATGCACCGCTGGACTGCGGCAATGCCGGCACCGGCATGCGCCTGCTGGCCGGGTTGCTGGCGGGCCAAGCGTTCGACTGCACGCTGATCGGCGATGAGTCGCTGTCGGGCCGACCGATGCGCCGCGTCACCGGCCCGCTGTCGCAGATGGGCGCGAAGATCGACACCCAGGATGACGGCACGCCGCCGCTGCACGTGCATGGCGGCCAGACGCTGCGTGGCATCGACTTCGCCTCGCCGGTGGCCAGCGCGCAGATCAAGTCGGCGGTGTTGCTGGCAGGCCTGTACGCACAGGGCGAAACCAGCGTCGTCGAACCGCACCCGACCCGCGACTACACCGAACGCATGCTGTCGGCGTTCGGCGTGGACATCGAATTCTCGCCCGGCAAGGCCCGCCTGCGTGGCGGCCAGCGCCTGCGCGCCACCGACATCGTGGTACCGGCAGACTTTTCCTCGGCCGCGTTCTACCTGGTGGCGGCCAGCATCATTCCCGGCTCCGAGCTGCGCCTGAAGCAGGTCGGCCTGAACCCGCGCCGCACCGGCCTGCTGCACGCGCTGCGCCTGATGGGGGCGGACATCACCGAAGAGAATCCTGCCGAGCAGGGCGGTGAACCGGTGGCGGACCTGGTGGTGCGCTACGCCCCGCTGAAGGGGGCACGCATTCCGGAGGAATTGGTGCCGGACATGATTGACGAGTTCCCGGCGCTGTTCGTGGCGGCTGCAGCGGCCGAAGGCCGGACCGTGGTCAGTGGCGCCGCCGAGCTGCGGGTGAAGGAATCCGATCGCCTTGCGGCGATGGCCACCGGCCTGCGCGCGCTGGGCATGCAGGTGGACGAGACCGAGGATGGGGCCACCCTGCACGGCGGTGTGCGCCTGGGCAGCGGCACCATCGAAAGCCACGGTGACCACCGCATCGCCATGGCATTCGCCATTGCCGGCCAGATCAGCGATGGCGAAGTGCGGATCAACGATATCGCCAACGTCGCCACGTCCTTCCCGGACTTCGATGGTCTGGCCCGCAGCGCCGGGTTCAACCTGGCCTGATCGGCATCGCGACCACCGGGCCATGCCCGGCGGATCGCATTGCCCGGCAGGTGCCAATCTTGGTTGGCACGCTCACATCTCCCGGTAGGTGCCAAACTTGGTTGGCACGCTTTCCGCATAAAAGGACGGAGGCCGAAGCCTCCGTCTAAACATCACGAACCCCTCGTCCGCGATCAACGCTGCTCGGTACGGAAATCCACCGGGACCCGCACCACGCTGGCGACGGCACGGCCCTCGTGCATCGCCGGCTGGAACTTCCAGTTCTGCACGGTGTTCAGCACCGCGCGATCCAGATCACGACTGCGTTCGCCGCTGCGCGAAACGATCGCAGCATTAGCGACATTGCCGTGGCTATCTACACTCAGGCTGGCGATCACGCTGCCCTGCACGCCACTACGCAGCGCAGCGGCGGGGTAGGTGGGCATGCGGTTGCTGGCCAGCGGGCGGGCCTCACGATTGCGCGCTACCGGCGCGGCCTTCCGCGAAGCAGTAGCCGGGGCTGCCTGGCGCGCGGCAGGGGCCGCTGCATCAGTCACCGCTGCCTGCTCGGGGGCTGGAAGCATGCGCTCACCGACCGGCGCTGGCGCCACATCTTCCTGGTTGGAATGACGCAGCCAGAGCAGGGCGGCAGCAAACATCGCCACGATCAGCGCGATCCACATCCAGGGCGACGTGGGTTTGTGCTGCAGGCTGGAATCCTCCTGCAGCTGCGGCGAATGAAGGTCTTCGTGGGTGGTAACAGCCATCGCAAACTCCTTCCGTCAATGGACGACATGGGCAGTGTTGCCCGAGCCACAGACGGAAAGTGTCAGCGTTGCGTCAACATCACCGGCAGGGTTCAGCTTGCCTGCTGGGGAGCGTTCAGTTACTGCGTCTTGAAGTCGAACGGCACTTCAATGCTGCCAGGCACGGCCTGGCCGTTGCTCTGGGCCGGAGTGAATCGCCAACGGCGCACGGCGTCGGTCGCGGCACGGTCGAGGTCGCGTGAACCGCTGCGCTGGATCACCGTGGCGTTGTTCGGATAGCCGGTGGCGTCTACATCCACGCGTACCACCACGGTGCCGGTTTCGCCGGCGCGCAGGGCGGCGGCGGGGTACGACGGCGGCGGCGACTGACCGGCAATCGGCATCGGTTGGCTGTTGCCGGTCGTGGCCGGCGCAGCGCCCGGGTTGGCCGGGGCCGGCTCGGCGATCGGGGCGGGTGGTGGCGGGGCGGTTTCGACCAGCTTCGGCGCTTCTTCCTTGACCGGGGCCGGCTTGGCATCGGGCATGTCGCTGGAACCGGCCGCTGCGGCCAACGGTTCCGGGAGGGGCTCGACCTGGGCGGTTTCCTGCGGGGTCTGCGCGGCCGGGTCGGCGCGGAAGAACTCCTTGTCGCGGCCGGTCAGCCAGACCAGCACGAACAGCAGTACGCCCACGCCGAAGGCGATGCCGGCGATCTTCAGGGCGTTGCGCGGGATATGCACAGTGAACGACTTGGCGGACGACGAGCGGGGTGCAGACATGGACCGGACCAGTACGGAATGGCTCGATTCTGCCACGGCGGGAATGAACCGGGCGGCAGAAATCCGTATAACAAGCGATAATCCCGTTCCTGATACCCACCACGACACCTGCCATGCTTGATCCAGCCCTGCTCCGCCACCAGCCCGCCGACCTCGCTGAACGCCTGCGCACCAGCCGCGGCTTCGAGCTCGACGTGTCTGCCCTGGAGGCCCTGGAGGCTGATCGCAAGCGCATCCAGGTACGTACCCAGGAACTGCAGAGCCTGCGCAACAGCCGTTCCAAGGCCATCGGCCAGGCCAAGGCCAAGGGCGAGGACGTTTCGGCCATCATGGCCGAGGTTGCTGCCTTCGCCGACGAGTTGAAGGCCTCGGAAGTGGCGCTGGACGAACTGCGCGAGAAGATCGAAGCGATCTCGATGGGCATTCCGAACCTGCCGGCCGATGACGTGCCGGCCGGTGCCGATGAGAGCGACAACGTCGAGCAGGCGCGCTGGGGTACCCCGCGCCAGTTCGATTTCAAGGTGCTGGACCACGTTGAACTGGGCGCCCGCAACGGCTGGCTGGACGGCGAGACTGCGGCCAAGCTGTCCGGCTCGCGCTTCACCGTGCTGCGCGGCCCGATCGCGCGCCTGCACCGTGCGCTGGCCCAGTTCATGGTCGACCTGCATACCGGCGAGCACGGTTATGAGGAAACCAACGTGCCGCTGCTGGTCAACGCCGATTCGCTGCGCGGCACCAGCCAGCTGCCGAAGTTCGAGGACGACTTGTTCAAGACCGCCGTGGGCGATTCCACGCGCTACCTGATCCCGACCTCGGAAGTGCCGCTGACCAACATCGTGCGCGACGAGATCGTCGATGCCGAGCGCCTGCCGTTGCGCATGACCGCCCACTCGATGTGCTTCCGTGCCGAGGCCGGCAGCGGCGGGCGCGACGTGCGCGGCATGATCCGCCAGCACCAGTTCGAGAAGGTCGAGCTGGTCTCGATCTGTCGCCCGGAAGAGAGCGATGCCGAACACCAGCGCATGACCCGCTGCGCTGAAGTGGTGCTGGAAAAGCTGGGCCTGCCGTACCGCAAGGTGCTGCTGTGCACCGGCGACATGGGCTTCTCGGCCATCAAGACCTACGACCTGGAAGTCTGGCTGCCGTCGCAGGAAACCTACCGCGAGATTTCCTCGTGCTCGAACTGTGGTGATTTCCAGGCCCGCCGCATGCAGGCGCGCTGGCGCAACCCGGCCACCGGCAAGCCGGAGCTGGCGCACACGCTGAATGGCTCGGGCGTGGCCGTCGGCCGCGCGATGATCGCGGTGATGGAGAACTACCAGAACGCCGATGGCAGCATCACCGTGCCGGAGGCCCTGCGCCCGTACATGGGTGGCCTGGAAACCATCGCCTGACAGCCGGCGATTCGCGCCGCCGCCCGAGCATAGGCTCGGACGCTACAGATCCATGTAGAGCCGAGCCTATGCTCGGCTCTCCTTTATGGCCCTCAGCTTCTCCAGCGGCACCCATCCCGGTTCGCCGGTCTCCGGCACGCACCACGCCCAGCCATTGAGCGTGCGCATTCCTCGCAGCAGCTGCCCCGGATCCACATCCAACTCCCGCGCGCAGTAATCCTCCGTGGCATAGGCGTCACCCTGCGCATTGCGACCAATCACCGGCGCCGGCACGAAACCGGGCTGCTGCCCCTTGGCCTCGCACAGGAACCAGTCTTCCCAGCCCTCCGGGCCTTCATAACGTTCGCCCACCACCAGCGCCTGGCCACGGCGCAGGGTGATCGGGTGCGGAAATTCGCTGCGGTGCGCAGCCGTCACGATGTAGTTCATGACCCCAGCCTAGCGCGTCGCAAAAGAAAACGGCCCCGCATAGCGGGCCGCCAGGGTGGGCCGGGATGGGGGAGGGGATCCCGGCCCGCGTTCAGCGCCCAGACGAGGAGAGAGGGGCGCCGAACGCTGGGACGCGTTATGCGGCGACGGGTTCGGCCGCTTCGTGCGACGGCAGTGCTGCCAGCGCACCGGCGATGGCGTCTTCACGGTGCTGCGGCGAGTAGGCGATGCCCTCGGCGCGCACGAATTCGACCTCGTTGATGCCCATGAAGGCGAACACCTGGCGCAGGAACGGCTCCTGGAAGTCGGCCGGCGAGTCGGTGTAGATGCCGCCGCGGCTGCTGGCGATGATCACCCGCTTGCCACCGGCCAGGCCCACCGGGCCGTTCTCGGTGTACTTGAAGGTGCGGCCGGCCACGGCCACGCGATCGATCCAGGCCTTCAGGGTGGACGGGATGCTGAAGTTGTACATCGGCGCGCCGATCACAACGATGTCGGCCTCCAGGAACTGCTGCATCACCTGTTCAGCATCGGTCGCTTCAGCGGCGTCGGTCCTGGCCAGCGAGCTGCTGCGCAGATGCGGTACCGGATTGGCGTCAAGATCGCGATAATCGACCTGCAGGCCGTCGATCTGGCTGGCGAGGCGGGCGACCACGGCGGCCGACAGCTGGCGCGAGACGGAGTTGTCGCCAAGCACGCTGGCGTCGAGATGCAGAAGCTTCATGGCAGTCACCTATGTTCTGGAAGGAGGGGCGGGTTTGCCGCCGACGGAGAGAACGATAGGTTGTTGCAAAGGCGGAATAAAGGTGGTTGAATGCCACGTATTGTTCTAGATATGGAACTCGGGCATGCATGACCTGAATGATCTGTACTACTTCGCGATGGTGGTCGACCACGGCGGGTTCGCCGCCGCCGAGCGCGCACTGGGTATTCCCAAGTCGCGCCTGAGCCGCCGCATCAGCCAGCTGGAAACCGACCTGGGCGTACGCCTGCTGCAGCGCTCCACGCGCCGTTTCGCGGTCACCGATGTCGGCACCAGCGTGCATCGCCATGCGCAGACGATGCTGGCCGAGGCCCAGGCCGCCCGCGAAGTGGTGGACCGCCTCAGCGCGGAGCCGCGCGGCGTGGTGCGCGCCAGCGTGCCGGTGTCACTGGCGCAGATGCAGCTGCCCAAGCTGCTGCCCAAGTTCCTTGAGCAGTACCCGAAGGTGCGGCTGCAGCTGAACATCAGCAACCGCCGCGTGGACATCATCAACGAAGGCTACGACGTGGCCCTGCGCGTGCGTTCGCGCCTGGATGACGACGGCAGCCTGGTGATGCGCAGCTTCGGCCAGGTGCAGGAACTGCTGGTGGCCAGCCCCAAGTACCTGGACCGCGCCGGTCGCCCCAAGGACCCGGAAGAGCTGACCCAGCACGTCACCCTCAGCATCAGCGAAGACGAAGCCCGCCAGCGCTGGGAACTGCATGGCCCGGAAGGCGAAGTGCGCCGGGTCGACCTGCAGCCGCGCGTGGCCGGTTTCGACTTCCCGTTGCTGCAGAGCATGGTGAAAGACGGTTTCGGCATCACCATGCTGCCGGAAACCGTGTGCGCCGACGCCGTGCGCAACGGCGAGCTGGAAGTGGTGCTACCGGACTGGTCGCTGCCGCAGGGCGTGTGCCACGCCGTGTTCGCCTCGCGCCGGGGCCTGCTGCCAGCGGTGCGCGTGTTCATCGACTTCCTGGCCGAGCATCTGCCGCCGCAGCTGGAGGCTTCGCGCCTGGATTGCGGTGGCGCCTGTGAAAAGGCCAAGGAGCGGATCAAGGCCAGTGCACTGGGCGCGCTGGCGGTGGATGCGGGCTGAGGCACCTACCCGCAAATGCACCGCCAATCCGTGAAACGGTAGCGCCGGGCCATGCCCGGCGTTGCTGTTTTCCGGCCCCGGTCAGTTCCGGTGGAACAGCCGGTCCCAGAAGCTGCGGCGTTGCGGTGCGGCCGGTGGCGGTTCGGCCGCAACGACGGGTGCTTCCAGAACCGCCATCAACTCCGCGCTGCGCGGCTTCTTCAGGAACCGCGCGTAGTCCAGATAGCCGGTCACCTTGCTCATGTGCAGGCGCTCGGGCATCGCCGGTAGCTCGCCACCCTGTAGCAGCACCCGCAATGCCTGCGGGCGGTCCAGGCGGATCGCCTCGTACAGAGCGGTGCCGCCACAGCCTGGTTCGATCTGGTTGGCGCGCTGCGGCGCGTCCTTCAACAGGACGTGCAGCGCATCCGGGTCGTCGCGTTCAACGGCCGCTACCAGCCGTGCCAGCGCTTCAGCTTCGTCGGGTGGAAGGCTGTCGCGATAGGCTTGGTCGGCAATCTCGCGCTCGTCGCGTCCATCGCCGCCCTGGATGCACAGGAAATCGGTGACCAGAGCGACCGGAATGCCGGACGTATCCAGCGCCCAGTAGCTGGGATAGACACCGTCGCCCCAGCCGCTGGTGAACACCACCAGGCCGTGCGGCGAGTCCTCGCCCCAAGGGCGGTACTCGGCGCCTTCGTCGAGGCCGTCGTGGTCGATCAGGGCATCCGACCACGCATTGTCTTCGTCGCCATCGGCCCGTTCGATCAGCGCCAGCAGTGCCTGTTGGGTGTCGGTATCCATGAAGCAGCCGATGCCGGCGTCGACCGGGTAGCCGATGAAGCTGTCCTCATCCAGGCCGGTCAGGTCCTGCGTGGTCCAGCGCGCCATCTGCCAGTGCAGGGCAGACGCAGTGAGGGCTTCGCGGGGCTTGAACCAGACCACGGCCAGCGCCGGGCGGCCGCTGTGCACGATGATCTCAACCGGATGCCGGCCCAGCGGGGCGGTGTAGTCGGCCAGCGCTGGTGCTTCGGCCTGGACAAGCGGATCGCAGACCACCAGATGCCCGCTGCTGACCGGCAGATGGCCGGCGAAGGTGCGGTGCAGGGCCACAGCTGCCAGCTGGGTGTCGTCCAGCAGGGTGGTGCGCAGGTTGGCCAGGTCGAGGTGGGCCATGGGGGCTCCGAGTGCGGTGAAGGCCCCCACCGTGCCGGATGCGGAGGGCAGGGGCAAGGTGGTCTTGGGCAAATGGCCTTCACGTGCGAGAATATGCCGCTGCCCGGGCGACCGGGACCCGATTGGAGAGATGGCCGAGCGGTTTAAGGCACCGGTCTTGAAAACCGGCGAAGGGTCAAACCTTCCGTGGGTTCGAATCCCACTCTCTCCGCCAATCCTTAGTAAGTGTTTGTTTTTAAACGACATTTTTTAAGGTCTTGAAGGGCGGCTTGGGGCACAAATCGGGGCACAACTCCGATGCGATTACCAAGCTATCTCACTCGCTCTTCCACAGGTCGTTACCAGTTTCGCATGCGCGTTCCGACGGACATGCGCGGTATCGTCGGCAAACCTTTCGTCAAGCATCCCTTGGGCATCCAACTGCATAGCGCAAGAGTGGCTGCCTTGGCCATCGCGCAGCGTTATGCTCAAGCATTCGATGCCATCAGGGATGGGTGCATGACCAAGAAGGGACTCACGGTTGAGGATGTTCTGCGCAGCGTCGCGGAGAACGGCTCCCGGCGTTATGAAATTGACTTGCCGGGCTTCCGTCTTCGGACCACGGATGCGGCCGACCATGCTCGAGCAATGGAGGCGCTGGAAGAAATCGGCAAGTTCCACTTCCGTGATGCGGGTGCAGTTCCGGCGGCGGCTGGGCCAAACCCGTTGGAATCAGCGGCGGCGCAGCCCCTGCCATCTGAGACCATCAGCCTGATCGATGCGAAGCGAATCTGGCAGGATAAAGTCGCCGCCGAGGACATCGAGGTCAAAACGGTCGGCATCAAACTGCTTCCCGTGACAGAGCTGATCGAGTTCTTGGGCGCCGAGCGCGAGCTGCACACCATCACGCGGCCTGAGATGGCCCGCTTCTACGACCATTTGGCCAAGCGCGGGTTAACGCGTTCTACGCTCAACAATCGCCAGAGCTACCTCGCAGGAAAGAGAGGATTCTTCACTTGGGCAATGGCTTCAGGCTACGTGCTCAAGGGAGACAATGTCGCCGCAGGTCACGTCAGCGTTTCGATGGCGGAGAAGCGCAAGCGCAGAAAATTTGGCTTCCAGGCCTTTACCTTGGATCAGGTTCATCAACTCTTCGCGCCTGATAGCTTCAAGCAGCTTTCAACGGGAGCGCGCTGGGCGGCTTTGTTGGGCCTGTATACGGGCGCCCGGGCAGGTGAGGTGGGGCAGCTGTTTACCCTCGACGTCAAGGAAGAGGAGGGAATCCCGTGCATACGGTTTACCGATGAGGGGGAGGATCAGCGATTGAAGACCGATGTTTCCAATCGGGTCGTCCCGTTGCATCCCGACCTGATCAAGCTTGGTTTCTTGGACTACGTCGCCGAACGAAGGGAGAGCGGGGACTGGCGATTGTTTCCGCAGGCTGACAGTAAGGCGAAGAATGGTGCGGGGAACTGGATATCGAAGGCGTTCAGCTACTACCTCCAAAAGCACAGTGGTGGGTGGTCGAAAGCGAAACGTGGTTTCCATAGTCTCCGAAAGACCGTGATTCAGGAGATGCAGGGCAGCGGTGTGGCCTCTGAGATGCGAGCCCAAATCGTCGGCCACGAATTGGACGACGAACACCACGCGACTTACAGCAGGCCCTTTACGGTGAGTGAGAAGCTCAACGGTGCCGGAGGAACGCCAGCTTTGGGTGTCCTAGATTACGGAATCGACCTGGAGGCGCTGCGCACCCTGCCGGCGCGCAAGGTCGGGCGGCGAAGCAGCAATGCTGCCGCGCGCTCTTCAAAGGTCGGCCGTAAGGGGAGCGAGCCGAACTAATGGCCCTTACTGCTGCTGATGCTTACCGCCGCGCCATCGATCGCTTTCTCGGCAAGCTCTCTGGCACCGAAAACGTGGGCCAGATGGAGAAGAAGATCGCAGACCATTTGCGCCTAGCGAAACAGCGGCCCAAGGTGGACGTGGCGTTGAGCTTCAATGAGGCCGCTGGGGTGTTGGCGATCAGCACGGCCCAATTGCAACACCTCTTGAAGGAACACTCCCCAAAAGGGACGCTGTTCACGGTGAAGGGAACTCGCAAGCGCTCGACCACCCTTGTTCCGTTGATGGCCTGGGCAGCCGAGCTCAAGGCTAAGGGCCTGTGGAAGCCGTTGAGCGAACGGGGCGTTGCGATCGACACCCTCCTAACTGCAGAACTGCCGTTTCTGGTGGCCAAAGGGTCCAAGGCTAAGCAGTTCTTCCTGGAGCCACTGACTGACCAACCCATCAGCGATGCGTTAATTCGCCAGCTCCAAGCATTGGGCGTGCAAATCGGGCTTGGGATTCGGGTCTGCACGCTGACCGAGGCCTTCGCCCAGCCTTGGCAAAACCCTGACGTCAAGCGCCAGTGGGTGGACGCATTCAACAACGCAGCCCAAGCCCAGGCCAGCCGTCTGCGGGACCTGGCTCAGCAGCTCGACGCCTCGCGAGCTGGGGTGATCGAACAAGCGCTGCACGAACGCCTGCAGCCGGCGCCTCCAAAGATGCCCGACAAGCGCAATGGGCGAATGTAACGGCTGCTAACGGATATTGGAGGCCTCCAATATCCGTATCGATGGAGGCTCTCAGTTCGGATGATTACTCCAACGCCTCGGTGGTCGGGGCGATGGAGCAAGCCGATGGGCCTCGATATGTATGCGGTCAAGACCCGCACTGATGTGCGAGATCGCACTCAAGAACTATTTTTCTACTGGCGAAAGCATCCGAACCTTCATGGTTGGATGTTCAAGTTGCACAGTGCTAGGACGGGGCAGGTTGATCCCTTCGATTTCAACCAAGTTCCCGTATTCCTTGGATTGGACGATCTTGATGCGTTGGAACAGGCTGTGCTGAACGATGATTTGCCTTATACCCAAGGCTTCTTCTTCGGTGAATCGGATCCCGATCGAGCTGAAGAAGATCTGGACTTCATTGCGCAGGCCCGCGCATTGATCAACGACGGTTGGGACGTGTTCTACAACTCTTGGTGGTAACCCGCCGCCAGCAGCGCCTCTCGGGCTGGTTCAAGCCCAACTCCCAAAACCCATTCTTCAACGCGGCAACGCAGCCGTGCTGACGGAGCCTTGCCTGGAGAATCCTCATGCAGCCCAAGTCCAACGTTCTGCCGTTCAACGCAGCAACCCGCTCCAAGCGCCTCGTAGCGGCTAAACCCACCCGGCTCACCTCCGTTTGCTACAAGGCAAGCGACAAGGCCCACACGAGCGTCGATTGGTATACCCCGCCTGCCATCGTCAGGGCGCTGGGGGGAAGGCGCGGCTTTGACCTCGATCCTTGCACGCCCGAAGACCCGTCGCGGCTGCCCGCACCCACGGCCAGCCGGATGATCCCGCCGAGCCAGGACGGCTTGGCTACGCCGTGGCCCAAGCAGGCATTCGTGTGGATGAATCCGCCTTACGGAAAAGGGATTGAGAAGTGGTTGAGCAAGCTGGCCAACCACCCCGGCGGCGGTATCGCCCTGGTGCCGGTCAACATGGAGACGGGATGGATGCACGACTGCGTGCTTTCCCACCCCAACGCGACGGCGATCCTGTTCACCCGTGGGAGGCTGAGGTTTGTGCGTCCCGACGGAACCACCGGCACGGCAGCGCCGTCGGGATCGTTGGTGGTGACTTACGGCAAGCGCGCCGCCGATCACCTTCAGCAAGCGCAGGCGAGCGGTGCGTTGCACGGGAAGTTCTTTGCCATCCAGCGGGTAGGGCAGGTGGCCACGGCGAACCAGGAGAGCTCCAATGGCTGATCGCTGGAACGTTGTTGTCTTGGGCCGCGCGACGGCCGAATTGGAAATCCGAATCGACGCGGACTCAGAGGCGGCAGCCTTGGAGATTCTGAACTCGATGGGAGTGGCTGACATTCATGCCGGTGGCTGGCGTACCGAGTTGGAGGAGATCTACGGCTTTGTGGAGGTCATCAGCCCCGATGGTTCCGAACGCGAAGATCTCAACTGGCCTTGTCCAACCATGCGCCACCACCTCAACTATTAGGAGGAGCCGATGGGAACTTACGAATTCGTCGTCCGGGGTGACTACTTGGTGAGCAAGGTGATTGAGGTCTTTGCCCAGACCCAGTCCGAGGCAATGGAGGCATTCGCGCGACTGTCCTTGGCGGAGTTGGATGCCATCGATTGGCACCATGGCGCCCTTACGATTGAAGAACACGTGGTGGTGACGGAGGTGGAAAGCGGGAGGGAGTTTCAGCATCCGTTCTTGACCGATCGCAAGCGCGAGCAACTGGAGTGTTTGGCCGAAAATGAGTAGGAACTTCCGGCTGCTGGTCTTCCACTAGCCAGCAGCGATCGAAGGCCAGCAGGAAGACCAGTAGTGCAAGGTCGTTGAATCCCAAGGGATTTCTGCGACTAAAAGTGCGCTGCTGGCTTGCTGGCTTTCGATTCAACTCCCCTGTGCAAATGCGTCCAAATCGCATGGAAAGTGTTGGTATCTCAAATTTCAAAACCGATTCTTTTTTGACCCAGCAGACCAGCGGAACGGTTTTCTATGAATGCAAAGCTTTTGGAATCAAGGGTTTGTAGCTGCTGGTCTTCCTGCTGGTCTTCTCTTTCTGCTGGCTAATGGAAGACCAGCAGGGAAGGGAAAGCCAGCAGAACAGGGCTTCCGGAAAAAGTGCGAGAGATTCCGCAGTTTTCGTGTTTAGTCAAAAACCGTGGGTTGCGGAAAGCTCCTGGAGTGGTTGAGTGGAAGTGTCCCCCATGTGGGACACACCAAACCTTTCACCTTCGGAGTTGCCACCGTGAACGCCGCCACCCATCCCTCGTCGCCGCCGACTTACAGCATCCGCGCCAGCGTGAAAAAGCACGTTCGGATCAAACGCCCCTTGGCCGAACGCCTTCGTCTCGCCGCGGCCGAAAACGAGATGACAGAGAGCGAGTTCATTCGCCGCGCCTTGGAAACCGCTCTCCCGCGCGCTGCCTGAGCAAGCCTGTCCCCCCACAACGACAAACCCCCACCGGCCAGGGCGAGGGTTTGAGAGGAGCCAACAACAATGTCTACAACCAATGTGTCCCCAAAAGGGAAGGCTGTCAACCCGACGACGGAAGAGCCAAGCAACATCGTGCCATTCGAAGCGTCGCGCTTCCTGGGTGCGGAAGCCTCCGCCCGCAAGGTCAACCTGGAGGCAGAGGAGCACAAGCAGCTCTACCGCCACTCGGTTGATCGAGAGGGCCAGCGCAAGCCACCGTCGCTCCCCATCCTGTTTGCCCGCCGCACCACCGAATGCGTCGATCGCTTGTGGGCGTGCCAAGCCACCAGCGGCACCGGCGAGATCGTACACCATTGGAACGGTACCTACTGGCAAGCGATCAGCGACGCGGAAGGTGTGGGTGTGGCATCCGATTGGATCGACCGCAACGCCGATTTCGCGGGCAGCCCCAAGCTCGCCAAGGACTGCTGGGACATGGCTTCCCTTCGGCTGCGCCAGAAAAACCCCATGCCAGCCCAAGCCAAGCGGGCCATCGTGCCGGTGGCAGACGGCTACGTGGACATCCTTCCCGGCGGTTTCCATGTGCTCGCTCCTGATCCCGCCTTGGGCATGACCCACGCGGTCAGGGTGGCCTGTGGTGGCAGGCAGGGCCATGCATACAAGCCCCAGCCTTTGCCGGCTGACTCGCGATTCGCCAAGTTCCTCCGCCAAGCCCACGACGACCCGCGCGTCATCGACCTGCTCCAGGAGCAGTGCGGCATGACCCTGTTGCCGGGTGTCTACAGCCAGGCCGCCTGGTGGCACGGCGTCGCAGGTTCTGGCAAATCCACCCTGGCGGAAATCGTGGAAGCGATGCACCGTCAGGTGGCCCGCTGCAACCTTGAAACTTTGGGCGACCGCTTCAGCCTGGAACCCATGATTGGCGCCAGCCTGATCCTGGTGGACGAAGTGGAGTGCGAGAAGTGGGCCGAAGGTCGGTTCAAGACGATGGTCTCTGGCAATGGCATTGGCATCGACCGGAAGAACCAGAAGCAGCTGGCGAGCTACCATTCCACGGCCAAGTGGATCATCACGTCCAATTCGGCCCCCTTCATCCGCGACAAGAGCAACGGGGTGTGGCGCCGCCTCACCGTCGTGCACTGGAAGAAGGCGGTACCGGTCAACCAGCACGACCCTGATCTGGTCAAGAACATCCTGGCAGAGGAAGGCCAGCTTGTGCTGGACTGGATGCTCGAAGGCGCCCGACGCATCGTGGCCCGTGGTAGGGCGTTGTCCGACACCGACGCCGACATGCCCGAAGCCGTGCGCGCAGCGAAGCTGGCCGCCCGCCATGGCAGCGACCAGGTCATGGCTTGGGCTCAAGCCGAGCGCGTGGTGCGCATTGAGACGGATGAGTGCACGCTTTCCATGCGGCAGGTCTACGAGAACTACAAAAACTGGGGCTACCGACAAGGGCTGGCGGACATCGATCTCCTCACCGGTCGCCAGTTCTGGCGAGGCTTGAAAGAGATGGGCCTGGACGACGGCGCCCGCTCGAACCGTCGCATCAATGGCAAACAGGAAGAATGCGTGCGCCTGCGAATCAACGGAGCAGCCACCGTCGGCGAGGCCTGTGGCGATCTGCCGTTGAGATCATCGGCGACCGTGACAGCACTGCGCGTGGCGCAGGAGCGCTCTCAGTCTTTGGAGCCTTGGGAAACCGATGTGACGCCCACCCTCGAACAGCAAGGGGCTCGGCAGGAAGAGATAGAGCGTCGATTCGACCGCTTGAGCGCTCAGCAGCAGGCGGCTGAGATGGGAGCTCTCCATGCCGATGCGTTGAGGGAGGAGGCAGGGCGCACCAGAGCCAAGGCAATCCAACTCCAGCTGCAGGAACGTATCAATGAACTGGAGATTCGTGCGCTGTTCGGTGAGCCGTTGGCGGGCCGAGAAAGCAGCGAAACCCAAGGTGGCGGAAAGGTGGGAGATGGGGATGCGCGCCAACGGCGGTCGTAAAGGCGGGGCCAAATCCGTGTTCCCATCTTCCGTATCAGCTCTAGCCAATGGATTGGTCGGTGACGCTAACGGTCCAGCCCGGACTTGCCAAATCCGTATCCTGTCGCATGCTGAAACCATGACCCCTTCCGATGCCTTTGTAGACGACAGCATGGACCGCCAGGACTCCCTGGCGGCGTCCCCCCGTTTCACCGTGCAACGAACCCCCGAGGGCATCCGCGTGCAGCTCCAGGAGGGCGACGGGGGCCCCGGCACCGCTTTGACCATCGAACGGGCCTTGGCTTTGCTGGAGAACCTGTTGGAGCAGGGACGCGCCGTCACCATTCACGATTGAAGTTTCCAGCCTAACCCCCTTGGCGTTGCCGACAGGCGCCTTTCCTTGCCTTCCAGGAGAGCCTGCCCGTGTCCGATGCCACCCCCAACGAAAGCTTCCTTCAGCGCCATTCCCGCGACGTCGTCGAGCGCTTGATCCGCCAGATGGAGGAGGGCACCGGTCCCTTTCTCGAACCCTGGGACGCCCGCGTGGACCTCGGGTTGCCCATGAACCCCACGACTGGCAAGAGCTACCGGGGCGGAAACCTGCTCCACCTGTGGGCCCTTCAGAGCGCCTGGGACACCCAGGACAACCGGTGGATGACTTACAAGCAAGCCGCGGCCGTGGGCGCTCAGGTGCGCAAGGGCGAGAAGGCCAGCGTGATTGAGTATTGGGATTGGTCGCGGGTGGAGGAGGCCAAGAAGAGCGGGGACCCCGACCTCATCGCCAAGGCCCACCCCAAGGTCTTCTTCCCACGCGTGTTCAACGCGATGCAGATCGATGGGTTGCCGGCACTGGTCCTGCCAGCCGCGCGCCCAGAGCCCGACATTCACCAGGCCTGCGAAGCGGTGCTGAGAGACAGCGGAGCCGAGATCCACCACGACGGGGGCAACCAAGCGTTCTACCGTCCGATGACCGACAGCATCCACTTGCCCCAGCGCAACACCTTTCACTCGGCCAGCGGCTACTACGCCACCGCGTTGCACGAACTGGGCCACTGGACCGGCTTTCCCACCCGCCTCAACCGCGATCAGAAAGGGGCTTTTGGGAGCATCGACTACGCCAAGGAAGAACTGGTCGCGGAGGTGTCATCCATGCTGATGGGCGAACGCCTGGGCATTGGCCACGATCCCACCCAGCACGCGGCTTACGTGAAGTCGTGGATCCAAATCCTCCGGGACGATCCCCGGGAGCTCTTCCGAGCCGCGGCGGCGGCCGAGCGGGTGGTGGAGTTCCTGAAGGTGCCCGAGTTGGTTCGAGAGCCGCTCCAGAAGGTTGAGCAGCAGCGGCAGTCCGTGGCGGCCAATCTGCATGAGATCGAAAAACATGCCGCCAACGACCGGTCTCGATCGCGCTTCAAGGCAAGAGGGGCGCGCCTGAACTTGGCAGTTTGATTCGTGAACAAGCGACTGAACGCGCACCCGCCTGTCGGGAGGCAGCAGGGTGCGCGACAGTGGCTGACAAATTCTGGTTATTTATTCTTCGACAGCACGTCCATGCGCAGGAGCATCTGCTTGAGAACGTCGATGACGGAAACCTCGTCAGCATCCTTGGCCGGAGCCAGGGCAAGTGCCCAGTTGCGGACCGATGGGCTCAAGTCCTCTCCCAGTTCCACCACCAAGTCCTGAAGGTCGTCTAACGGCAGATAGGCCGTCGCAGCCAAGATATCATCGAGCTTTCCCGACAGGTCTTCTTCGTGTGCCTTCCGAAGTTCTCTCGCGGTGGCTCCGCGCTTTCTAAGCTCGGCGGCGTGCTCCACCTTGATCTCTTCAATCTTTGCTTTCGCTGATTTGCTCTTCTTGCGAACGGCGCCGCGAACAATGTCACGCACCAGCTTGGCGTCGTGCGTGTCTGTAAGGCTGGCAATGAGTGTGTCACTTTTAACGCGTGCCGGTCGGTAGACGCGGACCTTGCTGACCTCATCCCCCAGCACTCGCTGCGTCCACTTTTCCATCGTCTCCTTTGCCTTCTTTTGACCGGTTAGAGGCGACGGAACGTTCTTGAGGCGTGGTTTACCTTCGAAGTCCACCAGCAGGCCATAAGTCTTGAGGATGCGGTGGCTGTAGGTTGTGTCGGACATCCAATTTCCCCCTGTGAGTGATCCTGCAATTTTGCCAGTTCCGTAGACGGTTTGGCAGGTTGAGGGAGAGCGTTCCCACATCATCACAGGTTGAATGTCGATCAGGAACATTGCACGACAGGAGAGCTTGCCGGTTTCAGATTCCTTGCCAGACGCGGAGGGGCGAGAGAGAAAGGGGAAGAAATGGCCAGTCTGATCTACGTGCAGTAACAGAAATTCCGATCCGTGTGCTATCGAGCATGCGCGAACCCATCGTGCATCCCAACGTGTAGGCGCGGACTGCACCGCACTCCGCCGGCTGCTAGCCCTGCATGAACGGCCTCAGTGCGCTCGGGTTTGAGCGTCACGCCGCACTCTGGCTGCGCCAGCGGGGCATTGAGGTCAACGTGGCCTTTTGGTCCAAGGGCTTGAGCCACAAGTTGGTAAGAGCGGCCACCAAGGTTGCTAGCTTGGATGGCCACTTGCAGACATTGACGAAGCCTGCGCGACGTAGAGGGAAACCGCTTGTGGCAGTGGGCCAGGCAGAGCGGTTACTTCTTGGATGCCATGCGCTGGTAGAGCTTGTAGACGCCGAACATCGCCGCACCACCCGCAATTGGTGCAGCCGCGACCACCCCCAGTCCAGCAAGCATGCCACCGCCCACAACGCTCCCGACGGTTGCCAAGCCGGAGGTCACGGCGGCTGCACCGGCGGTCCCGGCCGCTGCACCACTGGTTACGCCGAGGATCGCAGAAGTTGCGCCAGCGACGGCTCCGCCGCCGGTCGAAATCGCGGCACCTGCGGCCGATGAACTCTTCTTCCTTGCCATACATTTCCCTGTTGGTTTTGAGTTGTGGGCAGAATCATCGCCTGAGCATCAATCTCTGTCCATATGCTTCATTTTGTCGCTTTTCCGTCAATTTAATGACGCGGACTGCAGTCTGTGTAACCGCGCTCCGAAGCCCCCCCCCCTTGCGCATTCCCAGAATCGATCTATGCATAGGTGAACCTACTCACGAAATGGAGGTGCACCTTGAAACCCATCGTTCTGGCCCTTGCATTGGCGTTGTCTGCTCCGGCCGCCTTTGCCGCCGATTCCACCTCCGCTCGCCGTTACGGTTCGTCCGAGGCCCTATCCGTCCAGGACGCCCGACTGGGCGAGGTCCTGATGGTTCGCACGGTTCAACTGACGTCCGACCAGCGTCTGAACGCCGGCTCCGCCATCGGGTCGGCCGTTGGTTATGGGGCTGCTAACCAGGTCAAGAACCGGGAATACCGCAATGCAGCCCGGGTGACCGGTGGCGTCATCGGTGCGGCTGCCGGAACCGCGGTTCAAAAGGGCCTCAGCGGCCGGCGTGCGGTGGAGATCTACGTGCGCGATCTGTCCGATCGCCGCCAGCGCGTCCTCGCGGTGGTCCAAGACGCCGATGTGGATGTGCGCGAAGGTGATCGGGTCTTCTTGGTGGGGAAGGGTAAGAAGACCCGGGTGGTGCCGCTTGATGCTTCGCCGGTGCGCATTGGCGATTATTCGTGCGGAAGCCCTTGTGCCATTGGCATCAATGCCCGGTCGGACAACAACAGCGCTCGCGTGCGCGTGGGGCCGTAAGGATGCACAAAAGCGAACGCGTTGGTGGAGGCGTGTATTGCGAAGGCACGGCTTGCGGGCTTCTGGTTGAGCTCATGAAGCGGCCATCCGTTGCCCACCGCCGCTCCGAAGTCGCCCGGATGGTCCGAGAGGGACACGGCCGCGCCGCCATCGCCCAAGCCCTGGGCGTTCCATCGCCCGTGGTGAGCGCCGATCTGGCCCACCTGGGGTTGCGTCAAAAGCCCCGGCGCCCACTGGCTGACCAACACGCTCTGGTGGTGCGCCTCCTGGAGCAGGGGAACAACGGCCCTGCAATTGCCAAGCGCCTGGGCGTGACCCGACAGGCAGTCCACGCTTACCTGCAGGCCCATGGCCTGCTCCCAACCCAGAGGAGGATCCCATGACCGTTATTCTGGTGGTCGTGCTGTTTGAGCTCGCCATGTTTGCGATCACCTTCGGAATCGCGTGGCTGTGCGCGTCCAAAGCCCGCAGCGCACGCAGGGGCTGGGAGGCGTTCCAAGCCGGCCAAGAGGACGCCCCATCCGTGGTTGCGTTGATGTGGCATTTGGCCGTGTTCTACGCGTGCTTGGCACTGCTGGCTTACCAGCTACAGCACGTGGTGAGCCAAGTCTGGTTGGATCCTTCCAACCTATACCTGTCATCCACGCTGGCTCTTGTCGTTTATTCGATCGCATGCGGGCTGCTTCACGGCAGCGGGCTGGCGCGGAGGCGGGCATGAGAACGAGTCACGGTCGGTTGCGCCCAGACCCCGTCGACGCCCGCCCACGCCAGGATGGGCTGTTCCAAGGCGAAGACACAGGCGAAGAGATTCACGAAGAGCGTGACCCGTTGCTTCAAGCGCTTTACACCGAATCGCTCCATGCCCGCGGGGACGTGGACGCTGTCGATCGCTTGCTGGATGCCCACCGAGAGGCGCTTGGGGAGCCCGAGCAAGTCGCCTATGCCCGTCAGCAAGACGAACGCCATGATCGGACGTTGCCATTGCCGAGCGGTGGCCTGCCGTTGAGGCCGTCCACGGAGCGCTACCTAGAGGAGCATCGGTCATGGAACCCGCCGACCGCCAAAGAGGCCGCCATCGCACGTTCCAGGGGTCCCACCATGGTGCTCGAAGGGAAGGCATGGCGCGCTGAAGACGACGTTGCCGAGGTTACGGTGGAGGCTCCCAAGGACGACCCGTGGCAGCGGATGCGTTGAGTTCGTGTCTCAGCTGGAGAGACAGTTGGGCACCATCATTGCTGCTAGGAACACGGTGTTCCCTTCGGCTATCCTGCCCAGGGTATCCATCACTGGTATTGCTAACAACAGGGGGCGTTATGGCAAGCGTGACAGTAAGGACGCGGGATGAGCTGGAAGCGGCCAAGAATGCAAAGGCGCAGCAGATTGTGGTTGTGGGCAAGTTGGCAGACGACCTGAAGAAGACGCGCAAGTTCGCCAAGCTTGGTGCCGTCGGTGTTGCAGCAATCGTTGCTGCAGTTGGGCTCGCTCCAGTAACGGCTGGGCTCAGCACGCTCAGCCTGGGGGCGGTCGCGACAGTCACTGGAGTCGAGATCATCGGCATCATCACCGCCGCAAGCCTTGGTCTCTCTTTGATCCTCGCAATCTACAAAGGCTACGATGTGGAATACGAGGCTGGCGGAAAGGTCATTTTCAAGCGCAAGGAAGGAAAGTGATGCCCGGCTTCGTTCCAGGGGCGCCTTACCTTTTTGTTTGCGAGAAGTGCAGTCATCACTTTCAGCGGAAGATCAACTTGGGGCTCTTCTGTCCGGCATGCAAGTCGCTGTCCGTGAAGCCTCGTTTGGTCTGTAAGTAGTGCTCGTTGGCCGCCAGAAAGTTGGCGGCCACTTCCAATGACCGGTCGAATCGGGTTTAACATCGCGGTCTCAGGTGCCCCGTAACCCTTTTGCTTCAAAGCGCTCCAGTATCGCCGTCACGGCTTCTGCGGCACGGTCCGGTGACGCATCTATGCGTTCCAAGCCCGTCATGGCGACGGGCAACGGCGCATTCGGATCGGTCGTGGCCACCACGGCCAGGACTCTTCCTCGGATGGTGTCTTCCACCGTGGTCCATTCGTCGGCGAGACGCTGGGGTTTATCGGTGAGAAGGACCACCATGACGGGGCCGGGTGTCAGCAGGCGGTTGGAGCGTCCCCGAAGTGCTGCGCTGTTGTGGACATGGATGGCCCGGCGGTGCCCATCTTCGGTCAGTTGGACCAGGACGCTGTGGCAGCTCGGCGCGCCCATCTCGTTGCAAACGATGTGGATGCGACCCTTGGCCCATTCCTGAAAGCCCACTGAGGAGGGCGCCAACTCATCGCTGGTAAAACAAGCCTCCACGAACCGTCGGCCTGCGAGGCTCAGTCCTTTCTCTTCGATCAGGCCCCAGCGTTCAAAGGTCTGGCGATTGATGCTGCTTTTCGACTGCAGTCCAAGGAATTCTTTTGGGTCCAGGTTACCCCCGCCGGTGCCAGGAAACACGTGGTGACGCTCGGTGATTAAAGCGCGTCGCAGAAGATCGACCTGGCCAAACGACAGGTCGCTCAGCGCCTTAATGAAGTGGCGCTTGAGATGGCCTGCGGTTTTGCCGGTAGCGATTGAACAGGCAAGGCGGCCATAGACGGTGGCCTTCTCGGCCTCGATGTCCATCTCCAATGCCCGCAGCATGGCCAGAAAATCTTCCGAGGTCATGGCCTCCGCGTTCTCGGGGAACACCTGACCCTCAAGCGCGGCACGGGTGAACTCCCGGTAGCGCTCCTCAGTGCGCTTGGCAAGCCAGGCGGCGATGAATTTTGGGCCCTTCGAAAGAAGGGCGAACGGACCGGAGATTTCCTCCAGGGGGGCAAGGTCAGGGTAGTCCATCGGGGTCTCGTGACGGTTTGCGGGTCCAGGTAGCTCATCCTCAAGCCTTCAAGCCCGTTCTTCAATCCTCCGGTTGAATTCCCCATTGGCAACGCGCGTGAGCTCGAACAGGTTGAGCGCTGGGAGCGCTGCAAGGCTAGTCTGCGCGCGAAGGTCGAGCATCCGTTCCGGGTGATCAAGCGGCAGTTCGGCTACACCAAGGTGCGCTATCTCGGCTTGATCAAGAACACGGCACAGGTGCTCACCCTGTTCGCGCTGTCCAACCTGTGGATGGTGCGCCGGAAGCTGTTGGCGGCACAGGGGTAACTCCGTCTTGAGGTGCCCGCAAGGGCACTTCGAGAGCGGAAAACATGGCAGTCCGCCGCGTCTGAAGGCCCAGGATGACTCCGGCGCTGAAAACCCACGACTCAGTGTGAATTGATCAGACCATCCCTATTTCTACTTTTGGCCGCTGCTAAAAATGGGGGGATTACCCGACGAGCTCCGCCAGGCCGCTTTTGACGAGCATTGGGACGACGAGACAAATTAAGATGAGTGGAAGGAGGACGCCCGCATCGACAGCGGCAAGACTACGAGGCCTTCCTGACGGCCGCGACCGAGTATCCGCTCCACTTCGCTGTTGCATGCGGCGATGCAGAATGGGCCGGTGACCTGCTCAAGGCTGGACGCACGCCTCAGGATCCCGATTTAGAAGGAACAACGCCCACGGATCTTCTGGGGCGGCCAGGTAATGATCAATCCGATCAGGTCATTCGTGCCCACAACCGATCCAAGCTTTTTGACGAGCTCCTTCCCGCTGCCAATGCTTGGAAGCCACCGGAAGGCGGATTTGGGGCCGACGCCAAACGTCAAGTCGGTGCGGCCATGAAAGCCCAGGGTGAGGAAAGGGAAGCCAGAAGCCTCGAATCCGACAACGGTTTTGACATGGAAAAAGAAAGGCGGCAAGAGCCGTCTTCTTCTATTTAATTCCCTTGCGAGGTTCTGATTTTCTGCTAATGGTGGGAGGTCAAAATACTATTGTGGAGGTGTGGGTTGAATATTTCGAATCTCAAAGACGTTCTTCTGAAGCAAATCGGGCTTACCAAAATCCCCGCTGATGTGAACGCAAGGGATGAAGATTGGCTGGATCAAACGCCACTTCATGATGCGCATCACCCGCGCGAAGTTCGGAGGCTGTTGGATGCTGGGGCTGACATCGAAGCGAGGGATGGCCTTGGAAATACGCCGCTTCATTCTGTGACAAGCGAGGGAGCCGTGATTGAACTGATCAAGGCCGGGGCAGACATCAATGCGCAGAATAACCAAGGGGAAACACCGCTTTTTAACGCGAGAGGGCAAGGGGATGCCAGGGCGTTGATTGCGGCCGGGGCAGACATTCATGCGCGCGATAACCGAGGGAAAACGCCCCTTTTCGGAGCGAGCGAAGGGGCTTTAAGGGAGCTCGTGAAGGCTGGCGCTGACATCAACGCTCGCGACACCCAAGGGAACACCCCGTTGTTTGGCGCACACAACGACAGTCTCAAAGCGTTGCTGAAGGCGGGAGCGGATGTCAGCGCGAGGAATAATGAAGGGCAAACCCCTCTCTTCCGAGCAACCGGGCAGACGGAGGCCCGCGCCTTGATTGCGGCCGGGGCAGACATCCTAGCCCGGGATAACCGAGGGCGAACCCCTCTCTTCGAGGCGAACACGGGCGCGCTTAAGGAACTTCTGAAAGCAGGCCTTGATCCCGCGGCGAGCGATGACCAGGGGAATCAACCGCTGCATATAGCCAGGGACCCCGAGGCGGTGGCCTTGCTCACCCGTGCAGGCGCAGACGTCATTGCACGGCGAATGGACGGCCAGGCGCCGATCCACCGTGCGATTTTTCCAGAGACGATTGAAGCGCTCGCCAAGGCAGGGGCGGATATGAACGCCCAAGACAACAACGGGAATACCTCTCTTCATGCGGGCCGCGATGCCACTGTCTGGAGTGCGCTGATTGAGGCGGGCGCAGATCCCCACATCCAAAACCAAAAGGGCGAAGCGCCGATCAACAGCGGCAAGCCATTTTTCAACGACTTGCGGGCTCAAGAGAGGGCCAAGCTCCTGGTCAGCCTGCTCCCGCCCGCCAACGCTTGGAAGCCACCGGAAGGCGGGTTTGGGGTCGATGCCAAACGCCAGGTTGGTGCGGCCATGAAGGCCCACGGGCAGGACAGCCAAACCCAGGAAGCCCCTCGCTTGCGAGCGCGCTTCTAAGCCCAAGGGAAAGGCGGCGAAAGCCGCCTTTTTCTTTTCTAGATCCCGTTGCGCAAACCAAACCTTTTGTTATGGGTAGTGCAACCCATTCATGAAAGGAGGCCTCATGCGCGTCTTGGTTCTTTCTCTGGCCCTTGTCGGCCTGCTCCCACTGACCGCCTCCGCCGCAGACACCACGCCCGCCCGTCGCTAATCCCGCGCCGGTGGAGAAAGCAAGTGAAGCGAGCCAACGACATTCGGGCCCAATACCAGCTGGCCATGGACGATGAGGGCATCCTCTTGGCCGCCTCGCACATCTTGGAGCGTCGCCTGCAGCGCCACGAGGCCATCACCGACCCCTCCAGTGCCAGCAACTACCTCACTGCCCGCTGCGCGCACCTGGATCACGAAGTGTTTGGCACGGTGTTCCTGGACGCCCGCCACCGCATCCTTGCCACCGAGCACCTCTTTCAAGGCACCATCGATGGGTGCGAAGTCCATCCCCGCATCGTCGCCAAGAAGGCGTTGGACCACAACGCCGCCGCGGTCATCTTCTTTCACAACCACCCCAGCGGAAACCCCGAGCCCAGCGCTGCCGACCGCGCCATCACCGACCGCCTCAAGCAGGCCCTTGCCCTTTTCGACATTCGAGTGCTGGATCACCTTGTGATCGCGGGCACCTCGCACGTGTCGATGGCTTCACGAGGGTGGGTGTGACCACCCCCTTTAAAGCAAAGACCTGCGGCGGAAGCCGCCGGCGGCCGCTGCGCGCCGGCATCTGAAAAAGCATCCGCATGGATGGAAAGCACCAACGCCTTCGGCGCGATAAGTGATGTTAGGAAAAACTGCGGCCTTAGCGCCGCATTTTTTGCTTTTAGTCAAGATTTTGTCCACTAAGGCCGTGGACAAATTTCCAGGGCGATCTACCTTGAATTAAGGGGTAGGCAATGCCGCCGACCAAGCCAAGAGGTGTCACATGAGCGCAACCGTCACAACCAACGAAACCAAGATGATCGCGTTGGGATTGAATCCCGGCTTGATTGAAAATTATGCAGCGGTCTCCTTGGAGCCCGTCAGCTTTGAAGAGGACGACAGCCTGGGCTGGGCGACCACTTGGACCGCGGTTCATGCCGTCGAGCTCCACAACGGCGGGAAGGTCAACACTTACGGACGATCCTTCCACGTCCCCCAAGCCAAGCCCGGTTACAAACACCTGCTCAAGTGCTGGCGAGAAGAGCAGGGGCGGCGCGCAGAACTGGCTAATGATGGGTGACGTGACTCCTCCGATGAACGGTTATTGGGGAGACGGAGAGCTCGGAAAGAGTGAGAGGGCATCCGTGCTTCACGGCATCCATTTCGTCAGTCCCTCGGTGGGTGGCCCGCTCTTCAATACGGTGTGGCTTCCCACGCTTGCCGACTTGCGGGCGCTGCTCACTGACGCCGACCTTTGCAAAGCAGCCGAAACCGAGGTGAGGGCGTTCATTGACACGTTCGTGGACCCGTTGCCCCCTGAGCTCGACGAGGTCATTCACCAGCCATCGATAAAACAGATTTCCAGCTTGCCGGATGATTGCGGGATCGGCGTGGGCGTTTTTGTGACTGACGCGTTTGCGTTCGTCCTTCAGCGGATGATTCAGGAGGCAATGGCTCAGCACCGTGCGCGTGAGCTGGATGGGTTATGGAGACAGTCAGCGGCCGGTGGCAAACGAGCCAGGCTCTGACCGCTGGCTCAATGCCCACCCTTGCGCGTTTTCAGATTCGAGGTATCGGTAAGGGGATGGCCCATTCTGGGGCTACTCATCCCCACTCAATCCCTCTCAAGGAGACGATACCCATGACACGCAAGACCTTCCTTCGCGCCCTTCTGCCCATCGCCCTGGCTTCGCTTGCAGTGCCCGCGTTCGCCGCCGACACCACCGCGGACCTGACGATTCAGGGCACCTTGACCAACACCTGCCAGCTGTCCGTGACCTCCATCGAAGGCACGGACTGGTCGGGCATCTCCGAAGCTGCCGCCCGCACCTCCGGGCTGAGCATCGTGTGCAACGCGGGCACGACTTACTCCATTTCGCCGGGCCAGGGGCAGAACTTCGGCCTGCTGTCCGGGTATGGGACCTATCGGGCTGTGACCAACGGCGCCGGGGCTTACATCCCCTACGGTTTCTTCAAGGACCCGCAGGGAAGCCAAGTATGGGGGGATGACACCGACGCGTTCACCGGCGTTGGCGACGGCACCGTCCAGAGCTACAACTACGCGGTGCGCTTCCTGGCCCTCAAGCAGGCCGTGGGCGGCAACTACACCGACACGGTCACCGTCACCGCCACTTACAACTGATCCCCATCGGTTGTCCCGACGCCCCCGGCTTGCCCCGGGGGCTTTTTGTTGCCGAAAAGATGAGTAGGTATGGGTTGACGGAATGGTATTCCGATCTAGTTTGAATGGAGACGCCCCTAAAGGAGACCCCATGACCCATTCCCAACGTTTTTTGGCCGTGGCCGCCGCGTCCTTGCTGTCCTTTTCGGCGTCCGCCGGTTCCATCTCCGTCGGCCCCACCACCCTGATGGCCGATACCTCGGCCAAGCACGTCGCCGTGACCCTGCACAACAGCGGCGACGCGTCGGTGCGTTACCAGGTGAAAGCCGTGGGGTGGGATCAGGCCACAGGGCAGAACGTGTTTTCACCCACCACGGATATCGTGGGGGCGCCCACCTTCGTGGACGTCCCGCCCCAATCCAAGCGCACCGCCCGGTTGATGAGGGTGGGCGCGCTGGGCGAGCGGCGCTACTACCGCGTCCTGCTAATGCAGCTCAGGGCTCCCAACGTCCAAGGCGTCCAGTTGCTGGTCAACCAGGACTTGCCCGTGGCCTTTGAGGTCGCCAACGCGCCTGTCCCCCAGGTGACCGTCCAGGCGGTGCCCAAGGGCTACCGGCTGACCAACCACGGCCAGACCGCCGCCCGCGTGTCGTCCATCGGCCCGGCTGGTGGCAAGCCGTGGCGCGAGGGTGCGTTGGGTTGGACCCTGCCGGGGGCCTCAATGACCTACGAGGCCCAGCCCGGGCAGCGCGCTGAAAACCTTTCAATCACCGTCAACGGCCAGCCCGTCACCGTCCCTGTGGGGCGGTGATCCATGCGTGGCCACGCCTTGGCGTTGTTGTTGCTGGCTGCATCGTCGGCCAGCGCAGCGGTGCCCGAAGGCGTGGCACCCGCGTTCCTGGTGCCGGTGATCGGCGGCAAGGCCAAGGCGGATCCGCTCACGTTCTGGCAGCAAGGCGGTCAGTGGTTCGCCGAGCCGGCCACGTGGCGCGAGGTCGGACTCCAGCTTCCACCGGGTCAAACGGATCCGATGAGCGCCCAGGCGCTGGGCGTGGGCTTTGCCGTGGACGAGGCCAGCGCCACGGTCGCTCTGGACTTGCCGGCAGACCGGCTCAAAGCCCAGCGCGTGGCCCGTGTCCGCGCCGAGCGCGGCCCCATCGCGCCGCCCGCTCCCGGGGTGCTGGTGAACTACAGCGTGGCGGGCATGGTGTCCGAGCAACAGCAGGCGCTCTCCTTGGGGCACGAAGTCCGCAAGGCGGGCCGTTGGGGCGTTGTCAGCACCAGCGGGCAGGTCAACACCGACGCGTCGGGCACCGGCTACGTTCGCGGCGTGACGCGCTGGCAGAAAGACGATCCCAACCGCTTGGTGACTTACCAGGCCGGCGATGTGTTCGCTGGTCCGTCGTCCTCTCCGGTCAACCTGGCTGGGATGCGCGTGGCCAAGGACCCGCGGGCGTTGGACCCGTTGACGCCCACCTATCCCGTCCCGATGCTCGGTGGCGTGGCGCTCGATCCGGCCACGGTGGAAGTCCTGGCCAACCGCGCCCGTGTGCTGCAGGGCCAGGTGGGGAAGGGGCCGTTCACGGCCGATGGCAGCGCCTTGGGCACCGGTGCGCAGCAAACCCGAGTGGTGGTGCGAGACCCTTACGGCCGCGAAACCGTGGTGAGCGATCAGCGTTTCTACGTCGCCCCCACGTTGCTCCGCAAAGGGCTCACCACCTGGGAAGTCGCCGCCGGCCGTGTGCGCCAAGGGGAGAGCGATTATGGAGCGTTGGGCGCGACCGGGGCGGTGGCTTGGGGCCTCAATGACCGGTGGAGCCTGCGCGGCACCGCCCAAACCTCATCGAACGGTAAGGCCAACGTGGCGTTGGGGGCCACCACGGTGCTTGGCACCTACGGCACGCTGGATCTGGAAGTGGGCACGTCAACCCAAGGCGGCCAACGGCAGGCCATGGCTTACGACTACCGCGGCCCGGGGTTTGGCGTGCGCCTGGAGCACGAGCGCCAACAGGACTACTGGCGCCTGCGCGCCTCCAATGCGGTGGAGGTGGAGCAGCGCACCCGAGGCTCGGTCTTCTGGCGGCCCACGCCCCAGTGGTCCCTTCGGGCCAGCTATTCGGACGTGCGCACGCCACGCTTTCGCACCGCTTACGCCGACGCCGGGCTGACTTGGCGTGGCTACGGGCACACCGTGGCCGTCTCCGCGTTGCGCGATCTGGAGCGCAAGGAAACCCGGGTGGAGGTGGGCTACAGCTACGATTTCGGCCGGGGCAAGGGCGTGAGCGTTAGGGCCCGGCAAGCCCCCGATGCCACCGCTTGGGCCGTCCAAGGACGCGCCCGTCCCACGGTGTTGGGAACCCCTGTCGGCTTGTCTGCTTCGGTGGACGAGGGAGCGGCTGGCCAGACCGCCCGGGCCAACGCCAACTGGACCACCCGGGCAGGGTGGGCCCAGATCAACGCCGAGCACGGGCCCAGCGGCACCTGGGCTTCCGGTTCGATGGCCGGTGCCGTCCACCTGGACCGCCAGGGCGTGACGTTCCTAGGTCCGGCCGAATCCTTCGCCGTGGTGGACGTGCCCGGCCAAGCCGGGGTGCCGGTGAGGGTGGGCGGCAGATTGGTGGGGAAGACCAACGCCCAAGGCCGCCTGGTGGTGGGCGAGGTGACCCCGATGGTGCCCACGGAGGTCCGCGTAGACGATCGGGCGCTGCCACTGGGCACCCAATTGGCCGAGATCGAGCAAGCCGCCACCGCTGGCCGCCAAGCCGGCATGCACCTTACCTTCCCGGTCCTGACCGAGGCCGCGCGCACCTTCCGCCTCACTGGCTCGGCCATCGAAGCGGGCACGGTGGCCAAGACGGCGACCGAGACCACCCAGGTGGGCTATGACGGGGTGCTCTACCTGAAGCAGCCGCGCCCCGGCCAGACGGTGGAGGTGGAAGGGGTCTGCAAGGCCACGTTGCCCAGCAACTTGGGCAACGCGACGGTCGCTCTCGATCTGGATTGCAAGTAGAAATTTGTCAGGACGGCGTGCTAGCACTCCAGCGGTGATCGTTTCGGACCCCATCGGGCAATGGCCGAATCGATGGTGTGTATTTTCCAGACACGGCCGTTGCTTTGAGGGAATCGGACCAGCGCCACAGATCAATGAGGTCGCCGACGGTGCGCTCGGAAATGTCAGCGTCCGTTTCCCCCATTTCCTCTGAGTGCTTGTCCAGTCGTGACTGGATTCGTTTGAGGATCTCCAGCGCGTCTGCATACAGAACACTGCCTTGATAGCCCACGGAGTTGAAGGCCGTCTGGAGCTGGTGCAGCCGGCGATTGATCTTGTGGCCCTCTTCCTCAAGCTTTGCTAAGCAAGAGGCGGCGGCGACCCGTCCATCCTTTGGAGCTGGCTTGGTGAGTCTATGCTCCTGAAGAAGCCGTTCGTAATTTGCGTAACCGTTGATGGCGCCTTCAATGGCTTGGGTGATCTCACCCAAGATAGGCGCGATGAAGACTTTGGCTTCGGTGCGCTTTCGGCGCTCCTGCCAATTCGCGAGCCATGCACCAGCTCCAACTGCAAGGAACGAACCTACGGCCGGGCCGACAATGACGTTGGCAAGCTCTGGAACCTTGCTGTGTTGTGCTCCCATGAGAATACCTGCAATCAATGCAGTGACGACCAAGACGATCGCCCAAGGATTGATGGACAGCCATTCGGGCAAGCTGATCTTCTGCGAGTCTGTGTCATGAGCCATGCGGTTCCCCTTAATTTCCGTTTGAGAGCCTGCGCGTTGTCATCCCCTGCGCAGTTTTTACTACTCTAACCTCACTCGACCCCAAGCCGGGCGAGAGGCAGGTGCTCCAAGAGGTGTCGAGACAGGGGGGGGGGGCAAGGCGAGGCCACTGTCTCAGGGGCTGAGAGGGGGCTCATATGCTGCTTATGAACAATGCTTGGGCCAACAAGCCGTGTCCTCTGGTGGTTTGGAGGTCGTGCGTAGCGATTGCCTGGTTCGCATGACGGCTCATCTACCGTGTGACTGCCGCCAGGAGGCTCATCACCTCCGGAGCACTACTGTCCCTGGTCCATGGATCTGAATCTGAAGGCTGGAAAGGGTAGTATCGCCGAAAGTATTGTTGTGATAAATGATTGATATGCTGGGCAACGGTAGACCTTCGGGGCTAACCAGGCTTCGTCGCTCGTCTTGCTGAAGGGCTCCTGCTGGTGGTGGACTACAACGGCGGGGACTGATCTACGGCTGGCCGGAAAATGGGAGGGCGCCTGGTCGGACAGTTGTGGGCCGAGCGCAGCGACGGGCGGGCCGTCTGCCTCATCGCGCAGTTGAGGGATGAAAACAACAGCAGCCTTACCGATCAGCTGCAGCGATCGGTAAGTAATCAGGATAACAGGGGGCAATGGAATGGCTGTCTACATCTCAAGTTTGGATGTTCTGAATTTTAGATCATGTGTTTCCACAAGCTTGCAGCTGACCAGCTTTACACCGCTGGTTGGGTTGAATAATTGCGGGAAGAGCAATTGTCTTACCGCGCTCCAATGGCTCGTGCGTAAGGCAAAGCTTGGTGTGGAAGATTTCCACGAGCCGACCCTGCCGGTGCAAGTGATGGGAACACTGCGTGGGATCACCGAGGCTGATCTGGCGGTCCTGGAGCAAAAGCACCGAAAGAAGATTGAAGGACACGTTCGGGACGGGGCGCTGATGGTTCGTCGCGAACAGCAGGTGCCTGGGGGCGACACCGAACTGACCGTGATGAATCCCGACACAGGCGACTGGGAGCCGAACCCTACGGGCATCGATAACGCCATCTCAGCACTCTTTCCAGATCCTATTCGCATCGGAGCAATGGAGAATGCTGAGGAGGACGCCAGTAAGGCCAAGACGACGACCACGATCGGCAAGCTGCTGGCCTCGATGCTTGCCGCTATCCAAGAGCAGCACGAGGAGGCCTTGACCCCGCACTTGGCAGCCATCCTAGGAATGATCTCTGCAGAAGGTGGGGATCGTTTTAAAGAGTTGGGTCGCATCGACGATTCAATCAATCGTAAGATTTCGGATCTTTTTCCTGGTATCCACATCAAGCTGGATTTCCCAGTGCCGGTCTTCAATGACCTCATTAAGGCGGGAACTGTCAAAGTTTACGAAGGGGAGGGGCGTGGACGTGCCTTCGGGTCATACGGCCATGGCGCGCAGCGCGCCATCCAGATGGCCATGGTCCGGCATCTGGCGGATCTCAAGCGTGGAGCAGCGGCTGCGGGCGGAGTAACGCTACTGCTGGTGGACGAGCCGGAACTCTTCATGCACCCCTTTGCAGTGGAGCAGGTGCGTGAAGCCTTGCGTGCGTTGTCAGAGGCTGGATATCAGGTCGTGTTCTCAACCCACTCTGCTCAGATGATCTTGGCCAAGGACGCGAAGAACGCTCTGCTAATGACGAAAAAGCATCCGGAGGGAACCAAAGCCCGTCCGCGCATGCAATCCGTCGTAGAACAATTGGTGGACAATCCCACGCATCAACTCCAGCAGCTATTCAGCCTGACAAATTCGTCTCAGATATTGTTTGCCGACAAAGTCGTGCTCACAGAAGGGAAGACCGAACTCCGGCTGTTGCCATCCATCTTCCAGTTGGTGGCGGGCAAAACCATGGGGCAGTCATCGTTGGCAATTGTTGCGATGAGTGGGGTCTCGGATACTCGTAAGTCAATGGAAGTTTTGTCTGCCCTAGGGTTGCCTGCGTGTGCCATCGTGGACTTGGATTTCGCTTTCCGCCAAGCAACAAAGCATGGTTTCCTGCAGGCGGATGATCCCGATGTTGCTGCGTGCAAGAACGTTCTCGCGAGGATGGCAGGCGCGGGCGTCGTGACTTTAGACGGAGCGTTGCCTTGCAAGGGGATTCAAGGGCCGGCTTCGAAGGCATTCGAGTTGCTTGCGGCCGATGACCAAGCAAAGCCCCACATCGCTGCTTTAATACAGAAACTGCGTGCTCAAGGCCTTTGGTTGTGGGGCGCTGGTGCCATTGAGCCTCACCTTGGGATTTCGGAGAAGTCGGAACACGCCTGGCTATCTCTCCAAGTCCGATTGGAGAGCGAGCCACTGGAAGATTGCTGCTCGGACGCAGATGGCATTCGATCCTTGATCGAATGGCTGGATGCCCCGCCTGCGGTTCAGCCGGCATGAGCGGCCGCGAGTGGAGCGCCTATCAGCTGGTGGATTCCGAACGGGAGCTCCGCGTCTCGGAGCATCGGTTCTACGTTGAGCAGGCCAAGACCCGCCTTCTGTCTCAGTTCGCCAACATTGAGGCGGAGGCCGATCAAGCGGAATCCGAGCACTGGGAGCGCAGCGGTCAGTCCTTCGACCCTGACTGGCACGACCCTGGCGATCTAGCGGACGCTGCGCGCGATCACGGCGTCGAGTTCTACCAGCTTCTAAGTGAGATGCATGATCGAACCCGCCTCAGTGTGGTGGCTGGCATGTATCACCATTGGGACAAGACATTTCGACGCTTCCTCGTTCGTGAGTTTAGGTGGCCCAAGTTGGTGATCGGCGACAACACGCGGCGCGCTCTTTGGAAGCTGGATAGCGCGAAGCTGGAGAGGTTGCTTGAAGCCATCGGCTTGGACCTTTCTGCTCTCGCCTGTTACCCACGCATTGATGCCATGCGGTTGGTCGTCAATGTGTTCAAGCACGGGGAGGGGAAGTCATTGGACGATCTCCAGCTGCGCTACCCGGAGTTCTTGCGAGCAAGTTCTCACGGATGGAACTTGTTCGACGACACCGACATGGAGGTGTCGGATGTTCACGTCGATGACTTTGCTGCGTCTATTGAACTGTTCTGGCGTGAATTGCCGGCTACCGTAAAGTTCGACGAGGCAAACCTAGATGTTCCAGACGATTTTGCAAAGGCCTGGAACAAAGACCTTGAGGCGCAGAAGGTATCTCGCTTTGTCAAACAGCACGACATTTAACCGGTGTTGTCTCTTTGAGTAGCCCGGGTGAGCGCTTGGTTCCATCGAAATAGTGAAATGGTGGAATCGAAGCGCTCGTGGCTCAGGGCGGAAGTCGGGGCTGGGGCGGCGGCGTTAGGTGCTCCGGAGCGCGATGTTCTAACGAAACTTTTCGTAGATGAGCTTTCCCGACCGTTCGAGCCCCGCATGGAGGATCGGGGTTTCCTCGGGGCCATGGTAGAACTCCAAGTCAACCGGGATGGGCAGTCGTTGCGCTAGTTCGGCCTCCCAGTGCTCGGAGTATCGGCTGAAGGTCGCGAACCCATCGCTAAAGTCGACTCCTGGTGCCGCTGAAAGATCAAGCTCCACCGCGATGTCAATGTCGCTGTCGGGGCGATGATCGCCTCTTAGCCGGCTCCCGAACAAGTGGATCTTCGCGATGATAGGTTCTTGGCGAGCCCATTTCAGCAGCACTGCTTCGATCACTTCTAGGTCCATTGCAACTCCAATGTCAGATCAGCTGTCCAGCTGGGGCGGACTTTATCATCCTATGATGCGTGCTCTTGGATCTGCTGCCGCGCGCACAGCAGCTTACCGGTCGGCCGGTGTCTGCCGGCGACAAGCTATTCGGTCTTCAGGTAAAGCATGGGCGTCCCATCTCCCCCACGGGCCTACCCCCGATCTAAGCGTGCCATAGTTCAGCAGGTGAAGCGGGCACTCGGCCACGTCCAGTGCGGCGGCGGCCCACTCGTCATCATCGCCCAAATGCGGCTCCTCCTTGCCCCCGTGGAAGAGGTTGTTGCGCACGCGGCGTGCCGCTTCGATCAAAGCGCGGGCATTGGATTGATGAAGGGGCAGGCGCTGGAAGACAGCGTGGTTGAGGCCGTTGATCACCGCCACCTCCTGGACCATCGGGCGATCACGTGGAGGTGTGAGGATTTGCTCGCGCGTGCTGTCCGACACCCGATCGAAGAAGAGTGGATCGTCCAGCCGTGACACCGCCTCATCCACCGCAGGCCAGTTCACCTGGGCCATTCGGTAGGGACCGGCCCGAAGAAAGCCTGGGTCGCTCTTGAGGCGAAACTCCAACTGCGCGAACGCCCGCAGCAGGTCGAACGCGAGGGGATCAGAGACGGGCATGGGTGCCTTCAAGGTCGGTGGAGGATGCGGGCTTCTGAATCTGTCGGCCAGAGGCCGCACATTCTGAGTTTAGCCGTCCCGAAGCCCTGGACACCGCGCCGCTCTCTGTTTGCATGGGGGAGAAGGAATACAAACGTATTCCAGAAAGGAGGGTGCATGAAGGGTTGGGACCGGGCGTGGGACATCCTGAGCGAGGTTGGTAAGTTCACCCTGGGGATGTCGGCGCTTTTTTGCGTCCTCTTCACCATCGCCGTTTTGACGGAGAAGCTGGAAAAGAAGGATGCGGTAACCAAGAGGGCGCAGGCGATCGAGGAGGCGATGCCCATGGCTGCCGAGATCATTGCCGTGGCCGACGAGGGCGTTCCCAAAGAATGCTCCGATGGAACGTGGGAAAAAGATGGGCTGACTTGCAGGCTGAACGAGGCGCGTGTGGCGGCAGCCGACAATTTTAAGGTGCTCTACCGGATGAACGTGCCGGGCACTGAGAAGATAGAGGCTTACAAGCTCTTCCAGAGGGGAGAGGATGAGGTTAAGCGCTACCAATGGGCGGTTTGCCTGAAAGGCGACAACAAGGAGTTGGTGGATTGGGAGGCCGACTACGCGCTTGGCGCTTATGAGTTTTCGAAGAACATTCTGGAACGTCCTTGCAGCCATTCCAGCCAATACCCTGAGGCGTGCAAGAAGGAAGGCCTCTGGTGATTGATCTCTCGTGCCTCTGTCGCCAGGACATCATCGCCCACGGCATTTCTTTCAGTGCGCTGTTGGGGACACCTTTGGACAGGCTTCGCTGGGGCGGTTCGTGCCTGTCTGTGTTGAAGTTGCGCGGACAGGTGACCGAGCAAGCCATGCGGCGCTTCGCGTTGGGCCAGGACTTCGATGGGATTCAGCAATTGTGGGAGGGCGCCGCTCATTACGAAAGTGCAGCGGGCTACCGGGTGGGGTTTCGCCTGCCGGAGGGATTTATCGATGAGTTGGCGATGGCTGACGCGGAACAACGCGACCTGCTGCGGTTCGCCCACCTTCGAGCCGTTGGACGTGCGTTGTTGTCGCTGGCATGCCAACGGGATCACCAGGTGCTGTTTGTCGCGTCCGATCGCTTGGGGGGCGACTGGACGCATCACTGGCTGTTCGCCACCGCCTGCGCCCCCGACGGAACCTGGGAGCGCCTGACTGAGGCCTTGCGCGTTGGGTTGGGCCCCGCGCCCGATCGCCAGGGCCACCTGGGCGGGGTTGCGCTGTTGAATTGCAGCGAGTAAGTCGGTGTTGGCCATGCGTCCTCCTGACCCACTGATTTTCCGCTGTAGCGGAAACGCGCAAGGGGAGGGTGACAGTTTGGCAAACTGTCGTGCAACCCCAGCGTTTTTCCGCTTTAGTCAGTAAAGCCCTCTGGACAGGATGTCCCTTTCTGCTTGCATGGATCTGAAGGGATACAAATGTATTCCATGGGGGGCTGACATGAATTTCGTGGCAAGTATAAAAAAGGGTGTGCGGGGATGGTTAAAGGATTTGCGTAACCCACCAAATCTATTTCAAGAGCCGATCTGGAAGGTTCGCGTGGAGTTCCTTGTATTGACGCTGCTGTCTCCAATCCTGATCCCCCGCTATGTCATTGAGAAACGCATGGGTAAATGGAGAAGGCATCGCCGGATGCCACCCATCTTTCAGCTATTCGACCGCGAAGGAGGGTTCCAGCTGAGGGAGCTTGAGCAGTTGATTGCAGATGGCGCTGATGTGAACGCTCGGGAGCGAAAAGATGGAAAAACGCCACTTATTCTTGCTGTTATGCAGGACAGTCCATGGGAAGAAAATGGGCGAAGGTGGCTCGAGGTTTGTCGCGTGCTGCTCGAAGCTGGCGCAGATCCGGACGCGGATTACGACTGTGGCGAGATAAGGCGGTCACCTATCTATTTCGCCTATCTGGCGGGCAACGTGGAGCTGCTCGACCTGTTGTTGCAGGCAGGGGCCAATCCGCGTTCGAAGGCTTGGTTGCAGTTTGTCAATGCAGAGCCACGTCCCGATGCGTGGCTCGAACAGCAACGTCCGGAAATACGCGATCGCCTATGCAGATGGGAAACGGAACAAGAGGCCCTGCGTTTGGATGCGACTCTCCCTGGCGCAACGAAAGCCGTTCCTAATAGTAGGGCACGGCTATGAGGGTGATCCCATGAACCTGCAACTCACCTGCCTCTGCCGGGAGGACGTGTTCGCCGATGGGTTCGCCTTCGCAGAACTGCTGGAGGCGCCCTTGGCCGCGTTGCGCTGGGGTGGTGCGTGGTTGACCCAGTTGAAGCCCGGTGGGCCAGTGACCGAGGAGGCCATGCGGCGCTTCGCTATGGGCCAGGATTTCGATGGGCAGCAGCGGTTGTGCGAAGGCGAGGGCCACCACGCCCGGGCGGCGGGCTACCGCGTTTCGTTGCGCCTGCCCAAAGGGTTCGCGGCGTTACTGGACACCGACGGCGAGGAGAGGGCACGGCTACAGGCTGCCCACCGCCATGCGGTTGACCAGGCGCTGTCGTTCCTGCCGTTCCAGCGTGATCACCGGGTGCTCTTCGTTGCATCCGATCGGTTGGAGGATGACTGGACGCACCACTGGTTGTTCGCCATCGCATGCGCACCGAACGGAAAGTGGGAACGGCTTGCGCTGAGCTTGCGGTTGGCGGCCAGCGAGGACGCTTATACCCACGCCATGGGGGCCTTCATGGAAGCGTTGCTGGAGACCAAACGATTGGAGCGCTTCTTCCGCCCAGCCCCCGTGGGCCGACTGAGGCAGAGGCTGTGACGCTGACGTCCAAGCCTCCCTTGACGGCCGTGCTGCCGAAAGTGTCCCTTTCTTCAACCTTGCGCCAGGCATTGGCCGCACGCGCTAGAGCAGCCGGGTGAGCGAGAGCGAAGCCGTGCGCCAATGGCTCACCGCCTACCTGGCGCGCCCCCAACTGCTGCGCTCTCCCGTTGCCGGCCCCAGGGACGACCGCTTGCCGCCTATCCGGGCTTCCCGAGACCTGGCCGACCGCGTCCGCCGCGAGGCGCAGCGGCAGCACGTGAGCGTGGCGGAACTCATCCGTCGGGTGGTTGCGTTCCACGCGTTTTGAGGCGCAACTTGGCCACGCTCGGCGGGTGCCACTTGCCCTTCGCCAAGCGTTTCTGCACGAACGCGCGGTAAGCCTCGGGGGAGGGCGGCGACTTGCGTTTGTGCCGGCGCATGTTGCAGAGCCAGCAGGCGGCAGCGATGTTGCCTACCACGTCCTTGCCGCCCTCTTGCTGGGCCACCAGGTGCTCAGCGGTGCAACGGAGCGGCGTGGCCGTTTTGGCGCTCAGGCCGAACGGCCTTAGTTCATCGGGAGAGGCGTTCCACATCGGCAGGCTGCAATAGCAGCACCGGCCCTTCTGGGCGAGGAAAGCCTCGGTTCTCAACCGTTGGAGTTTGGGCATGCTTAGATCTCAAAAAACAGGAAAAACCATCCCGTCGTCGCTTGTGCGATCGAATCGGGAACCTGTTGCCTTGAGCTAAGCAGGCAATACGCCGGGGGCATTTCCCCTCGCGGCAAGGGAGTTATCGCGCCCCAGGGTGGTGGGTGTCAAGATGGGGCCCGTTCGGGTGGCCATGCTAGGAACGATGGGCTATAACCGTTGGATTCCCTACCGGAGCGCTCCTTTGGCCCTGACCACCCTGAAATCCCTCAACGCCGAAATCAAACAGCTCTAAGCCCAGAAGAAACTGGTGGAGAAGCGCGACGGCGAGGTGCCCAAAGCCCTGGCGGTCCTGCAGAAGTATGCGAAGGTCCTCAGTCCGGCCCAGCGGCGGCAGGTGGCCAAGCTCATCGGAGAAACGATCGACGCCAAGCCGGCGCACGCCGCCAATGCTGCCCCGGGACCCCGAAAGGGCCGCAAGCTGGGCAAGGTCGCGCCGAAGTATCGCCTCCCAACCGGTGAGACGTGGGCAGGTCGGGATTTGGCCCCCAAGGCCTTCACCGCGTGGGCCAAGTCCGCCGAGGGCAAGGCGTGGGCTCAGGCCAACCCCGGAGCGAAGTTCCCCCGGCCCATGGCGCATCGAAGAAGGCACCGGGCAAGGTGGTCAAGAAGGCGGGCAAGCCGGTGAAGAAGGCCGCCCAGAAGGCCGTCAAGAAACTTGCGAAGAAAGCCGTCGCCAAGAAGGCCGGCAAGAAGGCCTGATCATGCGCGGCCTGTGCCCCAAGAAGAAGAGCCGGCTCTCGCCGCAAGGCAAAGCCATCGCGGCCGCCCACGTGCTGCTGGACAGTGCCGAGGGCCGATTGGACGAGAAGGCCGCCGGCAGGCGCTTGCGCGAGGAAGTGGGCCTCCAATGGTCCTACCTGACTTGCATCCAATACCTGTCAGGGCAAGAAGCCTTGGCGGCCATTGAATCGCTCCCCAAAGGGTGGGAGGAAAACGGGCGCACCCAGGGGCACCTGTTTGGGGCTGCAGTCATGGCTGCGCACACGGTGGCCAACCTGCGTTCGGACGGCAGCTCGTTGTGCGCCAGCTACTTGGCCCAAGAGCTCAAAGGGAAAACCGTGGAGCAGTGGCTGGCCGAGAAATTCGACGTGTTCCGGGAAGAAGTCTGACACCGGATGCCCATGGGCCCCTGATGGTGGCCCGAAGAGCTTTGGTTACCGTGGGTGTGCCGTCGAGGCCATCTCACCCGGCAACGGGGGACGGGGGCGAGAATCCCCATTCAAGCGCAGATCACCGCGGTCACACGCGAAGGGCCTTGGTTCGTCTGGCTTGCTGTTGCATCTGGTCCTGCATGCGATCAAATCAGGATGCAGCGGTAAAGGCCTAAGTCTTGATATCGAAACTGATGGGTGAGGGTGTGGTGCGGCAGAGGGAATTGAAGCTAGCTGCTGCCTGCCATTGGCCTCAGCGGCTAAAGCTGATCGGGCGTAGATGTCCGCCGGAGGCTTTTTCTTGGCGCCTCATCCGCGATCGATTGCGCACCAGCGCCGCATCTACTCGGTTGATTTTAGAAGCGGCGGGGAAACTGTGTCGAACGGTCAACGTGCGGGAGTTGACCCATCGGTAACGTAGCGGCCAGTGTCGGATGATTCTTCCGAAAGATTGGCAAGGCTAACTGATGGAAATAGGCACATTGCCTGAACCGTTCAATCAACTCGACTTGGCTGGGGTAGAGCGCCGATGCAGGGGTACCTTTGGGTGGATTCATAGGCAAACGATCGGCAGATGACTTTCACGCCGATGTCACGCGGTTGCGGCGATCTTCACCCCCAAGCGGACAGGGGGCCGCTGAGCGCCAATGGCCCGGGCGCTATGACTTGCTGCCAACCCGTGGGACTGTAGGACCCCATCATGGAACTACTTTTGTCTCTTGCTATGGTTATCTTGGCTTCCGCAACTGGTCTGGCGCTGCTCCAGCTTGTAATCGCGCTCTTCAAGGCGCCGTCCTGCCGGGAATGGTTGCGCCGCAGGAGAGCGAGATGATGCGTTCGTTTCACTACGCCTACCAGAAGGCTCGCGCTTGGCACAGCTCCGTAGCGACATCGATTTGGGCCGGAGTCCGCTATTCGTTGACGGGCGACACCGGCTATTTCAAGTCGCACGGTGGCTGGCGTCTGTCTCGCGTGCACCGGGGGTCTGAATCGGCGGAGCAATGATCGCTTCGGCTGAGCCTGTCGGGCCGCCAAAGGATTTAAGCCCTACACAGCCCGCTCGGTTTGTTTCGCTTACAGATCGGCCGTTTGTGGTGCGTGGAGCCCATCTACCCGGACGGCCAGAATGACGGGCGGCGCGCAGGCGTTGCTCTCACCGCTGCCGCTGTCGGATACTGATCCTGTCCATCGTTCGTAGCTCGCAATTCGCGCCGCCCACGGAGCCACAAGAGGGACGAATCGATCAATCAGGCCAACAACGAGCAGCCCGATGATACGTAGCAAGCTTGCTCACAGACGCGTTCTCGCCGAGGGCGGACCGATTCTGGTGTGGTTGACCTCGTTTAAAAATCATTACGTATTTACCGCCAGTGGCATCGGATTGTCTGGAAAATACGGTGTGGAGCTACGGCAGGACACGAAAGCAAGTCGGAGAGCCCTCCAAGCGCGCTTTGCGGGGTCGAAGTTTCACGAAGTGTTCGTGAGCGATGTGCCAGCTTCGGTGATCAGTGTCAACCGGTCTCTGACGTCGGCTGGGCCGCGAGACGGGATATTCTTCCTCTGCAACACAGAGGTCGTCCAAGCCGCGGTTCTCGCGCACCTCGGGGCCGTGATCCCTAGCGAGGTCATCGCTCTTGCAGCCAACTTGAGTCGGGGACGGGGCTAGCCATGGTGCACTCTTAAAGGTTCAGGAATAGCGCAACTGAAAACTGAAATTCAAGCTGGCCTGCGTTTTGTACACAGCTGATCCACGTTGGCCGGCTTGCACTGGTGCCGAGTGAAAGGTAGCCCGTAATGTCTAAGTGTGCGGTGGTGTTCGTAAGCGCGGCTGTGGAAGAGATCGGTGAGGAGCGCTTGCCCGAAGTCATGCGTGCAGGCCGAGAGTTCAATGCCAAGTGCGGCTCGCGTGCAGTTGTATGCTTCGACGGCAGCAGGTTTTTAACGTATTTGGAAGGCACAGCGAGTGCGGTGGCTGCGAGCTCCGTTTACACCCAGTCCTTCACCCTGCATACCGAAATCGTTGAGCTGGCGCGGGGATCCATCCAGCAGTTGCGGTTCCCTGCGCATGCATTGCTCTTCCTGCGGATTTCAGAAGCCGAGCTCAAAGCACTGATGAGGTCGAACTGGGTGAATTTCTCCCAACGCTTCGGAGGGAAATTCATCCCAGAAACGGGGATGGAGCGGCTTGCCGCATTGGTCGGCAATCGTCTCGATGACGTTCCGCAGTGATGGGTAACGGATTTCCTCTGTAGGCCGCCCGATTCACGTTGCACAGTGGAAGCAGGGGAGTCATGAATTTGAGGCATTCGACAGGGGCATGCCATGCGGTTGGAATTTACTCACAGCCACATCTACCCAGGGGCCACCGCGTCCCTGACAGGCGAGCAGGCTGAACTGGGCGAGAGAACCACCTGCTTGGTCGAGCTCAGTGACGGCGTGGTCCTCTCGACCAGCTGTCTGATTCAAGGGGGGGAGATCATGCTATTCATGCCGGACTACCTGACCGCCCGTGGGGCAAAGATTCCGGCGAAGGACTGGGTGCTGCGGAAGGATCTGGAAACAGGCGCCTGGAAGGCAAAATCAAAGGTTGCCGTGTAGCACTTGCTGCTCTTCCCGACCCGTCAGGTTGTTGGGTCTGAAGCAATCTTAGGAGCGTGTCATGCCAAACCGTGCGGTGGTTTTTGTGAGTGAGGCCAGCCCCTACCTTAGCCTTGGGCGGCTGGTTGAGTTGATAGCCGACGCGGAGCGGTTCAACAGACAGGCCGGCGTGACCGGGGTGACCTTGTGCGACGGGGCCCGGTTCCTGTCCTACCTGGAGGGTCCACCGGATGGCCTTCGCGTTGCCTACGCCAGGGCATCCGAAGTGCGCAGCCACCTGAACTTCATCGAGTTGGCACGCGGGCGTGTCTCGCAACGTCGGCTGCCGCGGTGGCCTATGCGGCTGTTTTTGGCCAAGGAGGGCCAGCTGCAGAGCATCGCGATGGCAGACTGGGCCAGCTTCTCTCAGCGGGGCGATGCGGACGCAATGAATTCAACGGCGATGGATCTCCTTGTGCGCTTTGCCGAAAGCAGAAGTCGTCCCAACTAGCTTGAACCAGCTGCTGACCGTGTGGAAAATTTGACCCGACCTTGTGGAACGGCAATCCACATGAACGTTCTCTTCGTGGACATTGAAACCTCCATCTGTGAGTTGGTTGGAGTCGAACTAAGAGAGCTCGGCTATGACGTCGAATGCTTGGAATTCAGCTCAGGAGCCTTGCGCGCAGCGCAAGCGGGGCACGTCGACGTCGTCATTCTGGATGTGCCCGCCAGCCCTGACGCCCGGCGCAGTGCATACAAGTTGGCAGACGAACTTCGGCGCGATGGCATCGCTTTCTTCTTTACCTCCACGCTTCATCCGAACGATGTGATCAGCCGGCACCGGGATCGGGGTGTTTTGTCCAAGCCCTACGGCGTCAAACAGATCGATTCCTGGATCGAGGCGCTTGGCAAAGATTGCAGAGGCGAACCGGCAGGCGCGCACGTGCGCTAGCTGACTGGCAACATGCATCCGCCCTTTGGAGTGCATTGGACCGCAAGCCTTCCTCTTTACAGTGGATACGCTGGAAGCGAACGTCGCTGCTGCCCATCAATGCGCGCTACTTGCATGATCAGAAGCACTGTCGTTCAGCACCGTCACTTTCAAGACGGCGACCAGATCGTTGTCCTGCAGACAGCGTTCAAGAACTGGCTCCTGAATACGTCGTTCGCCATTGGATTTCCCGACTCCAGCAATCGGCCGCTTTCTGATCGAGCGGAGCAGGCCAAGCGCGCGCTGTTGGCCACGGCGAGCGAGATCAAAGGCCACAGTTACCAGGAGGCCTTCGTCAGGTCTCCTTTCGCCGCGCTTATCTCCATTCATAGCGCGTTGAGTGCTTCAAGCCACGGCGACGCCGTGTTCTTCCTGTGCGCCGACGAAGCCACGTCGGAAGCATCTCCAAAAAACTGATGCTGGCATTCGCCATAACGACCAGCATGACCTTGGCGTTGGGCATCTTCACTATTGTCCGCGCGTCACATTCGAAGCAGGAGTTGTCCAGGATTGAGTCCGTCTGGGCGCCTGGCAGCTATGCCATCGGAGAGATGCGTGCGCAGTTCGGCGATCTCCGCATCTACGAAACCTCCCAGGTCAGCGAAGCCACTTCCGCTGAGGCCGTCAAGCAATACGAACAGCGGATCGTGGCGGGCAAGGCCAAGATCAACGAGCTGGTGAAGCAATACCTGCGGTCCTTCGCCGATGGCGAAGATGCCGCGTTGTTCAAGCCGGTCAGCGCTGCGTTGAGCGATTACTTTGTCATCCACGATCAGCTTCACGCTGCGCTCCTCGCTGGCGATGCCGAGGCCGCGCAGACGATCTCGGTGACAGAATCCAGGGCAAAGCGCGTGGCGCTGTTCGACGCCATGGATAAAGTCAGCGAATACAGCCTTCGCGGCATGAAGGCTGAACTCGCAACCAACGCAGCAAGCCTCAACAACCTGATGTCGATCACAGGCTTGGTCTTGGCGGTGCTGTACTTGGTCGCAAGCGTGCTGGGGTGGGCGATCAGCCGTTCGGTCACCCGGCCCATTGGTGAGGCGTTGCCCGCTATCCGCAGCGTGGCCAATGGCGACCTCAACGTGCGAACCGACTACCAGAGCCGCGATGAGGCGGGCCAGATGCTGCTCTCCCTCCGTCAAATGGTTGCCACCTTGGAGCGTTTTTCGAACGACACCAAGGTCATGGTCAAGCTTCACGAGGCCGAAGACATCTCGCACCGGATTCCGGAGGACCTGCCCGGTGTCTACGGCGAGCTGGCCAAGGGCATGAACACAATGGTGTTCGAGCACCTTGAGGCCATCCTGGATGCCATCCAAGTGCTCAACGAGTATGCGGCCGGTGACCTGCGGCGTGACGCGCGACGCCTGCCCGGCTCCCGGGCGTGCTCCACGAATCGATGGACGCTGCCAAAGCAAGTCTGCTGGCGATCAACACGGAGATCAAGCGGTTGGCAGTGTCGGCTGCCGACGGCGACTTCTCCGCCCGCGGTAACACGTCTGCGTTCCAGCACGACTTTGAATTGATGGTTTCGGACCTCAACCGTCTGATGGAGACAGCTGACCACAGCCTCAGCGCCGTCTCCACCTTGCTTCAGGCCATTGCCTCTGGCGACTTGACCCACCGCATGGAAGGCGACTTCCGCGGCGTCTTTGCGACGATGAGCGAAGACGCTAACGCGACCGTGGCTCAGCTGACCGATATCGTCTCCCGCATCCAGCAGGCATCCACGGCAATCAGTACCGCGTCGACGGAAATTGCCGCGGGCAATGGCGACTTGTCGCGACGCACCGAACAACAAGCGGCCAACTTGGAAGAGACGGCGGCGTCCATGGAGGAGCTTACCTCCACCGTGCACCAAAACGCTGAGCATGCACGCCAGGCCAGCGAGTTGGCCAGTGGGGCCTCGCGCGTGGCCGGGCAGGGCGGTGGAGTGGTCGGGAAAGTAGTGGAGACGATGGGGGGTATCGAAGCCTCGTCGCGCCGCATCGGGGACATCATCTCCGTGATCGATGGCATTGCTTTCCAGACCAACATCCTCGCACTCAATGCGGCCGTGGAGGCGGCTCGAGCCGGGGACCAGGGTCGAGGGTTCGCCGTGGTGGCCTCCGAGGTGCGCACGTTGGCACAGTGCTCTGCCTCTGCAGCCAAGGAGATCAAGGGGCTAATCGAGGACTCTGTGGCCAAGGTCGCTCAAGGATCGGCGCTGGTTGACCAGGCTGGCCAGACGATGTCTGAGATTGTCAGCTCGGTTGAGCGCGTGTCCAACGTCATTGGTGAGATATCTGCCGCCTCTCAGGAGCAGGCGTCGGGCATCGAGCAAGTGAACCAGGCTGTTTCTCAGATGGACGAAACGACCCAGCAGAACGCCGCGTTGGTGGAAGAAGCGACCGCCGCTGCCCGATCCATGGAAGACCAGTCGGTACAGCTGGCAACCGCCGGCGCGGTCTTCAAGGTGAATGAACGCGCGCAGGGAAAGACGCCAGCCACGGCCAGTGCAAGCTTGGCCAAGCCAGGTGCTGTGGACGGCTCCCGCCTTTCTCAAACCGCCTACGCGGGCAAGCCAACCCCGCCGAAGGCATTGCCAGCTCGTCCCGCACGGCAGGTATCTGCGGACGCAGCGCACTGGCAGGAGTTCTAACCGCCCTTCCAAGGCCAGTGCGAACGCATGGTCGCTCGCAGGGCATGGTTGACCGAAGTTGCCGCTGAAGTCACCGTGGGTGAGGCCGCCTGGATGGCGGCCTCAGACCCGCAAGCGCGCCGAAAGCTCGGCGCCTTGCGCCGTGAGGCGGCGAGGCGGCAATGGCATTGGCCGAGGTTACGGCCGCCCGATGGCCGCTCCGCTTTGGCAGTTCAGCGGCTCGGAGACGGGGGAATGCCAGCCAATGGTTCCCTCAGGATGCCCAGCCATGGCTCGACGATCTCCTCGAACGCGAAGACATGGTCCCGGTGCTGGTCCATCCCTTGGAGGTAGTGCCGAATGCTGCGCTCAAACTCGTCTGCGACGTTGGCGTTGCCGGCGTTCGTGCGAAGCAGGAGCACTGTGGCGGCTTCCAGCGCCGCAACACGTATATGCATGCGATTCATTGCTTCTTGAAGACGCAAAAATGCGTCCCTGACCTCGTCGTTCACCAAGCCCTCCGCGAGCAGGCACATCAACACAGAAGAGGATCAGTGGCTGCTGCTTGAGCCCGGGATCGTCAGGCGAGCACGGTTGGCGGCGATCAGAAGGGCATTGCCAATTCGCTCCGCTTGCGTCGGAGTCATCGTCGAGCCGCACATGGTCGAGTCACCGGCCGCGTTGCGAACTTGGTAAAGCCCGAGTGCAACCACTGCTGTTTCGGCGTCAATGCCGACTTCAAACCTGTCCAGTGGGAACCACGTTGCTCCGTCGAATTTCTCCATCGAGCGCCCCATGCACGGAATCGCGTTGTCAGCCAGAGATTACCGCAAAGCGTGGAACTTGGAACGCGCGCGAATCGGTTGCAACTGAAAGCGGCAGCACCGTGCAGCATTGGGCAATCAACCTGAATCGATCTCCAGCCGTTGCTGAATGGATAGGGCACGACCAGGGTCAATGACGGCGACGCGTTTGCCGTTCCCCAGCTGCACGCCCTGCGGGCAGAGCTCAGCGAATCGGTCGCTGTGAGCGGCAGGCTCGGCACGCCAGGCAGACAGGCTCTCGATGACCAAGACTTCGTCCACTGCAAGGGCGAACAGCTGAACCGCGGATTGAACCAACAGCATTGCTGGACAACCCGTCCCGACTGCATCGCCTCCGGTGATCAAGCCCAGATCAACCACAGGGACGTCTTGCCCTCTGATCGAGACTACAAACTGGCGGTCCCGGGTTCGGGTCAGCGTCTCTGGTCCGCGTATTTCCACGGCCGACTCGACATCCACACCGAACAAATCGCAGCCCACACGCACAATCACCAGCTCCAGCAATGGCTCTGATGAGGCCTGCAGAAATGGATCATAAGGCAGGGGAACGGTCATGGTTTCTGTGGGCAAAGACCAAAGGGCGATCGCATCATGCCCTTAATGTGTCCACCGTGGCAATTCATGCCCTAGGAAATCCGAGGCGTTCAGATTGGCAGGCCAAGGGCCTCACTCTGACAAGACCTGCCCGTCGTCCGAAGACGATGGGTTAGCGGTGGCTGTAGCGTTCGTGCCGGCCATTCGCTTCATGAACTCTTCCAACCTCATCCGGCTCACCGCTTGGTGGTTCTGGCAGTGTGGGCACACCATCACACCGGCGCCTTCCAAGTCCGTCAGGCCCTCGCCCGGTGCTAGCAGCGAGGTGAGACCACAGCTGCTACAAGTGGCCTCAACAGCATGCAGACGCGCCAGAGCGCCGTCGGAGGTCAGTTCTCCATTGACAAAGCGAAGCAAAAAAAACCCGGTTTAGCCACGGGTAGGGTCCTGAAATAGGCCAGAGGCAGTCAGCGGCCTCAGCGATCTCGCAGACTTCCTGAAAGCGATACGCACGCTGCAGGATCCTTCCGCGTGCTTCCATCCGGGACGGTTCGTCGGCTGGAAGACCGAGTATCAAACTCCCTCGGGTCAGGGCGCAAGGAGCTCGGCCAACTCAATGGCGCTGATGGGTCTGGAAAGCGCGAAACCTTGAATTTCGTCACACCCAAGGCCTTGGAGCTTGGCGACCTGACCGTTCGTCTCGGCTCCTTCAGCGACGGTCGAGTAGCCCAGATCATGGGCCAGACCGACGATCGCTTGGACCTTGAGCAACGCGCGTTGGTCTTCGGAAATATCGTCTATCAGCGACTTGTCGAGCTTGAGCGTGTGAATGGGCAACTCGGTCAGGTATCCGAAATTGCTGTAGCCGCTGCCGAAGTCATCCACCGCGAGCCGAATGCCTGACGAGGCCATCCGCTTGAGTTGCTCGCCCGGCAGCGAGTTGACCCGCAGCCATTCTCCCTCGGTGATCTCGACCTCCACGTCCTGGCAATCCAACCCCTGCGCGTGGATTTTGGCCACGAGTTCATCGGCCATTCCTTGCCGCGCGACATTCCGAGCGGAGAGGTTGATGGAAAGGCTCAACGCAAGGCCAGCACGCTTCCATTGCGCCAATTGTGCCAATCCTAGGCGCAAGCGAGCGGCCCCTGGGGGCACTGGTGGCCGCGGCCACCCAGTCGCGTTACTCAATCTCCCCCGATTGGCAGCAGGAGCAGATTTATCGCCAAGGGGACATGGCCGAGCTCAAGGCCACTGGGGGCAACTGGCGTCAACAGCTGATCCACCCCGAGGACAGGCCCGCGGTGGAATTGGCCATTGCTCATGCCCCGGAGTTGGCGTCGCCGTTGGAGGTAGAACACCGCGCCTTGTTGCCAGACGGCTCCGTCCGCTGGATACAGTTGCGGGCAGTCCCGTTGATGGACAGCGAAGGCAACGTGAGCGAGTGGTTCGGTGCAGCCTCCGGCATCACCGATCGCCGCGTGGCTCAAGAGCGTTTGCAGCAGTTGACCGCAACGCTTGAAGAGCGGGTGCAGGCCGGCACTGACGAACTGATGGCGATGGAGGAACGGCTGAGACAGGGCCAGAAGATGGAGTCCCCCGGCCAACTGGCCAGCGGCATTGCCCACGACTTCAACAACATGCTCACCGGGGTCTCCATGGGCTTGGAGCTGTTGGAGATGCGCGTTGGCCAAGGCCGTTTGGAGGACCTGGGTCGCTACGTGGAGATGGCTCGAACGGGGGCCGACCGAGCTGCAGCGTTAACCCAACGACTGTTGGCGTTCTTTCGCCGGCGGACGTTGGCACCGTCGGCCATCCACGTGTCGGCCATGGTGAACAGGACGCTCCACATCCTGGCCCGCTCCATCGGGCCCTCCATTGAGATCGAGACGCGGTCGGATCAAGTGGAGGACGTCGTGCGGGTGGATGCTCCGCAGCTGGAAAACGCCCTTCTCAACCTGTGCATCAACGAGCGCGATGCGACGCCGGATGGAGGGCGCATCTCGATTGAGGCCGAGCTCTCACACGTCGATGGCGGACTGGCGGAGCGTTTGGTGCTGACGCCTGGACCCTATGTTCGCTTGTCGGTCCGAGACACGGGAACCGGCATGGACGCGAGCGTTGTTGAAAAGGTGTTCGAGCCCTTCTTCACGACCAAGCCGATCGGGTAGGGCACGGGGTGGGGCTTGCCGATCTACGTATTCACGCGCCAATCCGGCGGTCAGGTGGCGGTTGACTCCATCCCTGGGGTGGGAACCACGATGCACCTTTATTTGCCGCAAAGCACGGCTGATACCGATGACCGAATCCAGGAAACGCCCGCGCTTCCCCCAGCCACGTCGCCTGGTCGCTCGGTCCTTCTGGTAGAAGACGAGACCGCCATGCGCACGCTGGTGAAAGAGGTGCTGAGCAGTTTGGGCCACCGCGTGAAGGCGGCTGCAAACGGCAGCGACGCCCTCACTGTGCATGCCAGCGAAAAGCACTTTGATTTGCTGATTACGGACGTGGGCCTGACGGGCTCGCTCAATGGGCGGCAGGTGGCGGACGCGGGCCGGCAGCGCCGTCCGACACGCCGGTGTTATTCATCACCGGCTATGCAGCAAGCGTCGCGGTAGGAGCCGGCCAGCTTGAGTCTGGCATGGAGATACTCACCAAGCCGTTCGCCGCGGGGGAGTTGGAAAGAAGAGTGACCGAGTTGTTGCTGGAAGCCGTCAAAGCGTCGAACGAACCGTTCCCAGCAACTCCAGCAGCGTGAAAGCCTCTTGAGCAGCATAACGTCGTTTTCGAGGAAGTGTGGGTCTGCGCCGGAAACGCCCCCGTGACCGGTGACCAGCAGGACCGTCACGGAAGGGTGGCGTGCCATGGCGTGCTTGGCGAGATCGTGCCCGTTCATCCCCGGCAGGCCCACGTCGGAGATGAGGAGATCGAAGGCGGGTTGCTGTGCCAAGCGCTCCACAGCCGCTTCAGCGTCTCCGACCGCAGTGATGTCATAGCCGCTGTCTTTGAGAACGTCCTGCATCGATTCGCGGATGGCGACGTCGTGCTCTACAAGAAGGATGCGAGGGTACGAGAGGCAGTCATAGCAAACCTGGTTGATCAAAAATTCGAGGAATCATGCAGGACGGGGAGTAAAGCGCTGGTGCATCCCTGTGATGACGGCAATCACGGGAAGGCGAGGGCGCCGTCGCGCCTTGACGCGGTTTTGCCGCGAGGGCTGGATACTCAATCCCCACCCCCTCCCGCCTGGACACTCCCACTATGGCCCGATCCGCCCCCGATTTGCCGGCAGCGTCGCCCCACGCCCTTCGCGTCGAAATCATGCCGCTGGAGTGCGGTGATACCGCGGTGATCGTCGAATTTGAATCCGAACCGCCCGCGTCGTGGCGAGCTCTTCTGACGAAGAAGTTGGCAGACGTGGAGGGGCTTGAGCTGGCATCCGCCCAGTTTGAGGGGCGGGTTCTCTACGTGCTGGGTGCGGAGGGGGGTAGGGGAGGAAGCGTCCACAGGGTGAGTCAATTGTTGCGGTCTCTTCCCGGACGTCCTGGGGGCTCAAACCTGCTGGATGAGCCTGTGAGCCGGGGCGTCCCGGGGCCGGAGCAGGCTCTAGCGACGCACGCCTGAGCGCGTTGTTCAAAAGACGAGTTAAACGCCCGGCCGGAAGATAGGCCGAGCTCGGTTCGATGGCGCTAGCATCGCAGATTGATCACGCAAGGCAGCTATGTACGTTGAGGTATACCACCGGGTGGGATTTTGGGCCCGGATCACCGGGGCGGAAGGTTGGCGCTGGCGGCTGGTGGCGCCACGCGGGCATGTTTTGATGGCTCCCCGGGAGACGTTCGCCAGTCGGCAGGCGTGCTTGGCGGCCTTGGCTCTGCTGCAGATCGGGCCCATTTCAGCGGTGGAGTCGGCCGGAGATGCCCCGAACGCGGTGGGCGCGGCCCCCTCACTATGTCCCGCCCTTTCAACGCCATGACGGCCACCCCAGGTTGGGCAGGTCACGGTCACATCGCCGGCATCCAATGAGGACTGGGTCTGATCCATCGGGGGGCATTTCGCTTGAGTGTGACTCCCCGCGTCGCAGGAAGGCGATCAGTTGAGGCCAGCGGCGTTCGCGTGCACACTGCTTTTGAACAGTCAGGGTTCGAGGGCCATGGGTACTTCCAAGCCGGGCAAAGATTTAGAACGGGTCACCTTGTCGGTGGGAGAGCACGTTTACACCTCCGAGATCTGGCGGCTCAGTGAAAGCCGTTGGGTTCTTCTCGCTGTCGAGGTCCATGGCGTCGGAGGGCGCTCGGATTTGAGCATCAAAGCGTCGTCGTGCCTCCATGCGTTGGACGCGGGAGAGCGGATTGCGTCTGAGATTCTCAACAACCCCTATGGCTGAATTGGCGTTGGAAGGTTCAATCGACTGAATGGATCCCAAGGACGGCAGATGAGCATTTTGAACGTGTTGCTGAGTGCCGATCACTTGGCTGTGACCGTCGATACCCTTGCGCAAGATGCTCAAACCGGGGCGCACTCAGAGGGCGCCAAGTTGCTTCTGCTGCCTCAGCACAACGCCGTCTTGGCCACGCGTGGGTCGGCCCAGTTCTTCCTAAGAATCTACGAGCTCTGTCTCCAAGCCAGTTTTCGAGCAGACTTCACGATAGAGCGGCTGTCCGGCGAGCTTGGCGGCGTGATTGATCGCCTCTGGCCAAACTACGTGAGCGCGGCGGCAGCCGCTGGCATACCCATCAGCGCTATGCACACCGAGTTGGTTTTGGGCGGCTGGTCGGCGCACGCCCAGCGCATGGTTGCCACCGCTTATGCAAAGTCCGAAGATGGCCGTCCCGCCGTGGTCCAAGCGCTGGTGGGAGGCTTGGCGTCGCCAGGAGAGCCCTTGCGGAATCAGCCAGCAGGCATGGGACGGGCGGAGTTGATGGCAGCAGGACGCTTGCAAGCCGCTTACCTCAACGGCGACAGCGAGCGGCCATTAGCGGGCGGTCGTCTGTTGGCAGCAATTCTCTCAAAGGGCCAAGCAACCGTTCTCGATCTGGGAGGTCTCTAGGGGGCAGGGCAAAGCGTCGATTTGCTCGGCCACGGACCTCAGTCCATGACGCAAGCCAAGCAGAAAGTCTGCATTGGAGCGTTGGCTGGGGAGGCACATGGATGTCGACGATCATGGGCATCAGGTGGGCCCATGCAAGGCGCACCGCGGTGGGATTGGCAGAACTGGCCACCAAAGCCCTGACCGCATACTCCAAGGCATTGGTTTCGCCCTCAGCGTTGGGCAGGCGCCTCTCGCACTCGCTCAGGCGGAGCTCCAACTTGACCAACGCCTCCGTCTCAGCCTTGTGCATACCCCTCCTCCATTGGCTGGCCACCGAATCGCGGTCTGGCAGCAGGGTGGCCCCAAGCTCAAGCGTTGGAAACCGGTGAGCGTTCCGCTTGACTGCACCGTCAATCGGCCCTTTCGGGCCAGCACACAGCGGTCCACTCTTCAATCAAGACTCGCCATGCGCGGGTGGTTAGGTTGGGGGCAAAGCTTTTCCAACCTCGCGCGTGCCACCGCCTAGCGGTTGTCACAGAGCGGGCAAGTGAGCACGGCGGCGCCGTCCAAGTCCAGCAGGCCATGCCCTGGAACCGATCGCAGTTGGCGGCCGCATTCCAGACAAGCGCAACTGATCCGCGTGACCTGCAAGAGCGAGCCGTCGGCCCGCCGCACACCCTCAACCTGATCGATGAAGAAACGTCTAATGTTGGGCATGAAGATGAACAAAAAGCTGAACAGAGCGGAATGCATATGATGCACCGCGACAACCCCACCGGAACCAGATGAGACAATTGGATTCTGAAGAATTCATCTACGGGGTCGTCCGCGCAGTCCGCACGCCAGATACCGCTGTCCGATCCCTCTATTGCCGTCGCAGGAGCATGATAAAGAGGCGGGCTGCACGGCGACAGCCTTAGGCACAGGGAAGTAACCGAGCGGCGCTGTTGGAAAGCGCTGAGCCAGTTCGTTAACCAGCAAAAGGCCAGACCGGCGGCCAGTCGGTTGCGACCACTGCTGAGGGTGTGTGTCGCGCGTTGCCCTAAAGAGGCCGCCTGCTAGGGGTGCCGATCACGACGATGCCCTGAACTGCCGGGGCGTCACCTAGGGGAGGGGGAGTCACCCCTTTGGGTTCGGCGGCGCCAACTGGGGTCAGCGCCATAGCGGAGATTTTCACGATTGTCGCGTCCATCGGACGCACGGACATCTTGCTAGGGCGAACGTCAAGCGCCAGTGAACGCGCTCGGGTCGACCCGTGCGCGAGGGCTACCCAACTTGGATGGCGGCAAGCGCGTCTTTGGTTGAGAGAGGGCAGCCATAGTGCCACCCTTGGCCAATAGCCTCTGGAGCAATCCGGTAGAGCAGCAAATCTTGCGCCTCTGATTCGACGCCTTCTGCGATGACATCCAGCCCAAGCTCACGTGCGATGCGATACATCCCTGGCAAAACGGGCCGCAGGGGGGAGTCCTCGTTGATAGCGGCCACGAACATGCGATCGATCTTGATTCCTCGAAACGGCGATTGGGCGAGGCGGGAGAAGTTGGCGCTGCCGGTCCCGAAGTCGTCGATCAAGAACCGGTATCCCAGAACAGAGAGGGCCTGCATGTTGCTCTTTGCGGCAGCGGACACGAGTTCTTCCCGCTCGGTGATCTCGATGCGAATTTGCTCTGGCAACACGCCAAAATCGTTGGTGACGCTGCCGATGTAGCGAACGACGCACTCTTGGGCCATGTCCACGGGCTCGGCATTGATGCTTACGTAGAGGTTCCTATGCTCCCTCAGCGCGGGGGCGAGATCATTCATGGCACGGGCCAGCACGTATCGAAAAAGATCAGGACTCAGGCCGAATCGGTGGGCGATGGGCACGAAGATGGCCGGCGGGATTTCATCGTCTCCCGGCGGGCGCCAGCGGCTGAGCGCTTCAAATCCCACGAGCTCCCGCGTGCCAATTCGACGCAGTGGCTGGTAGGCCAGTTCGATCTCGCTGCGCTTCAGTGCAAGCACCAACCGTTGCTGGATGGTTTGCCGAGCCGTGATTTGGTGTTTGATCAGCAAGAACGCGAGCAAAAGCCCTACCGAGGCACCCGCTGCCAGGATGGTGGTGAGCAACGCCGAGGGCAGTTCGGACACCACGTGCCTAGGGCTGGTAACGAACGCGCAAACGTCGGCCACCCGGCTGCAATGTTGAGCTTGGACGAGAGACGGGCTGCCGACGCGGCTGGTCGGGGACAAGGTGCGGAATGTAAACGATCGGTCCTTCGTTTCGATGCTGATGGAGCTGCTGCGCGCAGGGTCCAAGCTCTCGAAGGCAGACGGGGAGGACACGGTGAACGTGTCGCCTTGGGCGATCAGATTGGACCCGGTGTAGGGGGAGCCAACGAGATCCGACGCGTGCCAAAGCCGGACAGCGCCGCTGGAGAAGCGTGGGGCGGGGAGGGTGTAGGGGCGCGAGCGCCCCCAGAGAGCGCTGCAGACAAGGCGTCCGTCTCGGATGCGACCGATGTCGCTCATGTAGATGGAGCGGAACGCGATCTCCTTTAGTGAGTCGATGTCGGTGTCGGAGCAAGGCGGCTGTCCGATGCGAGAGGCTTGTTCGGCCGCTACGCGCCGGTCACGAGATATGGCCTCCGCGCGCGTCACCGCGGCTTCCGCCACTGCCTCCGCCCCTTCCTTGTCACGCACGTAGAGGATGGCTTGGGCGACCGCGAGCATCGCCAAGAGGCACACCGCCGTGGCTCCTATTACGGTCGAGACGTAGCGACGCCGATTTTCTCGAACGCTCAAAGCAACCCCCGATCTGAAACGCGCCATCGCTTCGCTTGGCTTCTCGCCTCATTTACCTTGTTACAGGTTTATCGGCAAGCTTTCCATGAACTTCAGCCCCAGCTCCACTGGCTTGCAAGCCTCGATCGAACAACCATGCATCTGCGTCTGAACTGTACAGCAATAGGCCGTGAGCCCGGCGATCGCCAGCATTGACACCTGCGGCGTCTGTTACGAAGATCAATACGGTTGCACGGATGGCGCAAGCGGGCACTTGGTAGCGCCTAGGCTTGCGAGAGCACGCCTGCGCTCTCCGTCAGACACGCCATGCCCTTGTGCTATGGTGCAAGGTGCGGACGGGACGGCTGTCGGCAGCGTCGGGTGGGCGATGGCGCTTTCTGTGCGGTCATGGGCGCGCTAGGTTGCTCTTTGATCAGCCAAGCGAGGAAGGCAAGGCGGTCCGGGAGAATTTCAGGTCGAACGCCCAAGCGCAAATTGCACTCGAATTCGTCGAAGTAAGCCATTCCAGCCGAGAACTCCGCGTTGTTCGGTCGCATCGATTTGGCACTGGCGATTGGATCATCCACGGTCCCGCAGCAACACGCCTTCAGCATCTCCATCAGCTGGGACTTACCCAGCTTGGTGAGTCCAAACTGGGCTGGCTTGCCCGGCTGGAACCAGACCAGGTCTTGATCACACAACGCCGTCAGCCTCGCTGGCGAGGGACGAAACCCCTGGGCAGCCATGCACAGGTCTGCGAACTGATCAAGATGAACGGTCATAGCAGTGGTCGTCTTTGCTCATGAAAGGCCTTTTTTCACTGTGATCCCCTGCGATCGAAGGCGCAAGCCTCTATGCGTTCAGCGTTGGCCGAGGCTTCGACCGTCTTTAGGGGCGGCGGCGGCCCTCAAACCGCTCGAGCGCTCCCTTGCTGGCGCACCCGTCCAGGGAGCCCCGAGGTGGGACCGGGAAGCCCATTGGCCGATGATCGCCAAGGTTCGGCCGGCAGGTTCATGCTCAACGCCCTGCCAGTCAACGGGGTGGTCGCGCTCCGCCTCCCGGAGCCCAAAGACGCCTGAACCCCACGGGGCCCTTCGGGGTCCCTTTCATTTCCTAAGAGAGAACGCCCGTGACGACCATCAACGCCCAGTGGTGCACCGCCTTCAACGCCGCTCTGCAAGCGCACTTCGCCCTCCCCATCCAGAACGCGGGGCTCACCGACACCGAGTTGTCCCGCTACAGCGACCTGCAGCCCAAAGAGGCTGCCCTCACCTTTGGCGAAGACCACGATCTGGAGCGCGTGGATCGCGGGTGGTTTGGCTAGCCGCTTTGGCTGCCATGCCATGCCAGACAAACGCCACTGGGACCAACTCGGCTCGGGCAGACTGTGAGGGGTGTCACGCAATCGGTAAACTGTGCCCGCGCCAAGGTAGGCGCTATCAGGGGCACCATGAAAAAGTTCGTTCTTCCTCTCGGCATCTTGCTGCTGTCAGGCTGCGCCACGTTTGCGCCAGCGCCGCCGCGGCAGGTGGCTTTGACCACCACTTTCGATCCCAGCGAAGTTGCTTGGTTCTCTGAGAAAGGCACTGGCGCCATCAACGGCCAAGCCTTCTTCCAAACCCGGGGTGGTCAGCCCAGAACCTGCGCGGGGTTGGAAGTCTCCTTGCAGCCCAAGTCCGGCTATGGTCGCGAGCGCCTGCTCGCGCTTTACGGCAGTGCCGAGAGCGGGTATACCACCGTGGGTTCGGCCAACGTGCAGTTCATCCCTGACAGCGCCGATTACAAGCAGGCGCGTAAGACATCGGTTTGCGACGCCCAAGGCAATTTCAGTTTTACTGGGCTGCCTGCAGGAGAATATTTCCTGACCACCGGCATCATGTGGTCCGTTCCCGGTCAAGAGTTCATGCCTCCGCAGGGTGGGCTTTTGATGCAAAGCGTCAAGCTCTCGGATGGGGAATCCACGCGAGTCATCATGACCCGTTGAGGTTGGCCGCCGCAAAAACACCACGCCTTCAGCCGGCAGGTGAGTGAAGTGGACTGAGTGGGGGGGCATTGCGTGCCCCCCGAGTCAGTCAGCCAAGAAAGTTGGATGCTCGGTCGCGCCCTTGCCCAAGGGCATTGAATTGTTGAGTCAACGCCTGCAGCCCCTGCTGCAAGGTCGTGTTGTAGGTGAGCGTCTGGTGGCCGGCATGGGCGTCGGCCATTCCCGCGAGAGCCATGTTCCAAGCGACAGGCAGTAGTTGGGGGCTCGGGTGGCTGGCAATGATCGTTCGCAGCCCATACTCCAACGCCTTGAGATATCCGCGATGGGCTTCCAGATCGACTTCGCAGGCATCCAATCGCGCTGCCAGGTCTTCTAGGGTTTGGGCCATGATCGGGCTCGACAGGGGGGAGATGAGGCCCGATAGTGGCAGAAAGCCGCCAGACTTTTGCGATGAGCATCCTCAACGTTCTGCTGAGTGCCAACCAGCTGGTTGTGACCGTGGACACATGGGCCGAAAACGCGCACAGCGGACAAGCTTCGGCGGGAGCCAAACTGCTCCTCATTCCCCAGCACCAACTGTTGCTGGCGACCCGTGGGTCAGCCCAGTTCTTCCTTCGCATCTACCAACTGTGCCTGGAGGCAAGTTTTCGGGCCGATTTCACGATGGAGCAACTGAGTGCTGAGCTCGGGCTCGTGATCGATCAGCTTTGGCCCAACTACATGAAGGCCGTTGCCGAGGCTGGGTTGCCGGCGGAACACTGCACCACGGAGTTGGTCTTGGGTGGTTGGTCGCCCAAGAACGGCCGGATGATGGCCACGGCCTATGCCAAGCACGACTTGACCGTTCCAGCGGTTGTCCAGCCCATAGGAGGACAGCTGGCGTCGCCCGGCGATCCGCTCAGGGAGCGGCCGCCCAGCATGGCCACCCAGGAGCTGCTGGTGGCAGCGCAGCTCCAGGCTCGATACCTCAACGCCAGCATGAGGCGGACCGTCGCCGGCGGACGGTTGCTATTGGGCTTTTTGAAGCCTGGCCAGGCGGTGGTCAAAGACTTGGGCCCGATTTAGCCCTGCCAATTTCGTCAGTCGAACCGTTCAAAGCAATGCCCCAGTCGAGCGCCGGCTGACGGGCAAGTGCAGCCGCGCCTGCAGCGTGATCGGGCTTTTCTCCCAATTTTTAGCTTTAGTCAAAATAACCCCCTTGTGGGTTTCGCGTGTCGGTGTATCCCAAACGTATGACGTTCGCGATGCGTGCGTCTGACACCGACCAACGAAACGAAAGGGGGGAACATGTTCATTGGATTCAGACTGACGAAGCGGCTTGTCGTCAACGCCGTGGTTGTCCTGGTGCTGGCGCGATTGCTGTTTATGGGCATGGACGGCTTGGACCGGTTTTCCGACACGTGGAACCGCACCTTTGGGGCGAGCATGCCCAACGCCAGCGGGTTGCGCGGCGCCGTCAACGGCGCACGCCAGGTTTTCCCGTCTGGGTTGGACGAGTATGCGCGCCAGGCCGAACGGGACGCGGCCCAAAGCACCTCGCTGTTGGACGTGTTTGCCAGCGTGTTCGGACGCGTGAAAAACGAGGAGGTCATGTTGCCCTCCACCATCAATTCCGCTGGAGGGGAGGGCTCGATCTATGACCGCTATGACCATTGATTTTGAGTGGCTGTCCATCCTCTCCGGGTGGTCCTTGCTCAACGACAGCGCGGCGCTGCTGCGCACCCCCGGCCAACGCTGGGCGGGCTTGGAGGGATTGCTCATCGGCTACGGCCTCATCGCTGGACAGTGGTTCGTCCTGGCCACCATGGCAGGGGCGCTGGCATGACCACCGTGGGCGCGGTGTTGGCCGCCGTCCTGGCTGCAGCGTTCCTGGCCACCGTGTTGGGCCTGGCTGGCATCTTCTGGGTCAATGCACGGCACGCCAGCGGGGCGCTTCGTGTGCGTTACCGCTTGCGTGCCCAAATCCTGGCTGGGCTAGTGCTGGCGTGGGTGCTCACCCTGGCGAGGCTGTCCACGTGAGCCGGCCACCTTACGTGCAGATGGCCGTCCGCGTGCCACAGGAGCTGAAAGACCGGCTGGAACAGGCGGCAGCCCGGGAGGGGCTGCATGTCAGCGAGATGGTTCGCTTGTTGCTTTGCGAGGGATTGGCGCGCCGTGCGGCGATCAACGGGCAGGGGTCTTCACGATCCGGTGGTTTCGCAGCGGCCGAATAAAGTTGGCCGGTGTGGACTTGTCCAACGGTTGGGCGCGCACTTGGTATTGCCCGCTCTCGCACAAGCGCAACAGCTCAGCTTCGTCGTGGATCTCGCGCTGGCCATCCTTGGTGTTGCCCATTTTGGCCACCCGGAACGCCACGTTTCCCGTGTCTCGGTCCCTCATCCGCACCGCGACGATCACCCTTCCATCGTGGCGAACCAGGTGGAAGGCTCGGGCAAAACGGTCGCCGTTGGACGCCCTAGCTGGTGAAATCGGGTCAGGCGGCGTGGCACGCTGGATCGGTGCCGGTGCCGGGCGAGGCGGAGCTGAAAGGGGCTGCGCTGGGGCCTTGTGACCCAACGCTTGGCGCGCCAGCTGCTTCTTGCGGCCCGGTTCGGTGGCGGTGTCACCGTCGATCCAGGCTTGAAAGGTCCCGTTGGCCGGGCTGGGGTGCGACGCAAACACCCATGTCCGGCCTTGGGCGCTGAAGGCTACCTCGTTGATTTCTTGGAAGTCGTTGAATTGCTGGCGCATGAGCGCCTTGACCCCCTTCATGTAGGCATCGGTGGTCCCCAACAAGACCACGCGCTCCACACTGTCAGGCAACGGGTCCAGGTGGCGTGCCACGCATGTTTTCATGGCTTCCAAAGGCAACGACGAACGCATGGCCTTGGGCATGATGGTGCCACTGCTGACCAGCTTGCCGTTGTCCATCACCGACAACCCGCAGCGCACCAAGGAGGCGGCGCCCATGTGGCGGCTTTCGGCGGTCAGGGCGTCGTTGATCGTTTGCCCACCCAGATCGATCCCAAGCTCGTGCAATACAGCTGCGAGGCGAGGGCGCATAGCACCCGCGAAGGCGACCCCATCGAAGCTCCCGTGTTGGGCGGCGGCAATTTGGGTGGCCCCCTTGGAAAACCCCAGGACCAAGGTTTTAGGGACGCTGGTTCCCCAGTAGCCGGGATTGGCACGGAGGTGCCAGCCTCCCTCCACACGCACATCAAGTCCTGGTGCATGGCATGCGCGGCACGCCTGCCAGCCATGGTGAGTTGTCATGGGGCCTCCGCAGGATCCTTGAAGGCCCATACAGTTAAAGCACGTGCGAGCGGTATGCAAGAGCTTTTTGTCGGCTAAATGTGGCGGAAAAATGGGATGGCATGGGATGGCGTGCAATAGCTGCGTGGCAGCACGGTGTGGAGTAGCCTGACACCATCATACGAAGGTCAATGGCATGGATGATCCGGCTGAGTTGAACATGGAAGCGTGGCCGGCTGAGGTGGCCTTCGTGCCCTACGTCGGCCGCGGCTACTGGAAGGGAGTTGAAGGGCGCCGCGTCTTGCTACTGGGCGAGTCCCACTACCGGGAGGCTGGGTGGACCGACGACCCCGTTATCACTCGTCCATTCACCCGCGAGACGTTCGGCGACATGGAGACTTGCAAGAGGACAGGTGGTGGCAAGTTCTTTGATGAGCTGGATCGCCTGCTGACTGGTCAAAGCAGCCCAAATGTTGTGGATGCCGCCCACGCCTGGCAGCACGTCGCATTTTGCAACTTGTCCCAGCGCTTTGCCGGCAAGAGAGCTGGACACCGTCCGTCAGGAACCGACTTCAGTCAAGGCGGGAAGTTGTTGGTAGAGGTGATCCTCCCTCTGCTCCGGCCAGAGGTGATTCTGGTGCTCGGCCGCACCGCTTGGCGAATGTTCGATCACGGGAAGCGGTCGGACCAGCCTACCTTCCAGGCTCGCCATGCCAACTCCGAGGGCAGGAGGCGGCGCTATCTGGAGGAGCGCCACGTATGGTCTCTCGATTATGGCAACGGGGGGGGCGTGGATGACTTGGGTCTACCATCCATCTTGGAACGTAGATTGCTGGGAAGATCGTGCCGCAGCTCTGAGGCATCTTTTGAAATACGCGAATGAAGGGCAAAGGATATGACGCACAATTCGTTGAAGGATGCGATCCGCGATGCGCTGGAGCCGCGTGCTGCCACGCGGCAGCCCACGGCGTTGGACATCGCACAGGAGGCCAGAGAGGCCAAGGCCAGCCTGGAATCGAACATGTCCTGCATGGCCCGCATCACTGTTCCCGCCGGCAGCGAGCGTCACCGGGCGGCTTTCCAACTGTTGAGGGCCTCGATGGACTACGGGCGTGCGTTGCTGTTCCTGTTGGAAACCCATCCCATCGATCTTCCAGCGGTGGCCTTGGCAATGCACCGCTCCCAGATTGAGCAATTCCTGCGGGCGGTGTTTGTCCAGTTCCTTGCCGACGACGAACAGCTGGCGGACTTTCTCCAGGAAGATCGGGGCCCTCGAAGGAAAAACGAGAAAGGAAAGTGGGTGGCTATTGCCCTCAAAGACCTGGCCGCGGACGTGGAGCAGGCCATTGCACGCATCGGGCAGGACGATGAGCCTCAGAAGCTGGCTCGGACGGTGACCAATTCGTGGGACCCTCTTTGCGGGCTGGTCCATGGCGGGAAGGCCATTCGGGTGATGTATCAAGATCCCAATGGACAGATCGGGGCGCACGTGCCGGCAGCCATTCTGTTTCAGACCACCGTCAACGCGGTGGCCACCACCAACTTGTGCGTCATTGCAGCACTGACGGCGGTTGGGGTTGGGGCCTTTGAGGAAAGCCCCGTTGTTGAGCAGTGCGCCAGCGGGATGTTGCACTACATGCAACGGAGGAAAGCCCGCATGGAAGAGCTGGCCTGGCCGCCTTAAAGGACCGGACGCGTATTGTCGTGCCGCTCTGTATCCCCACCAACGATCGCTGGCGGGGAGAGTTGCAATCGGAGGTCTGCGAATCCTCGGTTTAGGCGGCGTGCCTTCTGGCCAAGGGATTCCCAGGTTGAGTCTGCGGCGTCGGATGGAGGCTTTTCGTTGAGGATCAGCTGGGCCGATGCCTTGAATCTCTCAAGAAGTGCTGCTTCATGCCCCGGTGGGTCCAGTTCAACGCGGTTGCGGGCCTCCGCTGCGTTGAGCTCCAGCATGTTCAGTTCGATCAGTGTGGCCATGGCAATGGCGGACCGGGTGGGCTCCGTCCTATTGCGGCGGCAGAGGTGGGTGATCCATGTCCACATGGGGTCGATTCGTCCTTGTTCGCCGATGCCCTAATCCTTGACGGGCGGTAACAGTTGCTCGATGAGTGCGTTGCGCTTCTTCGCCGGCAGCTCACCCAAAACGCCCAGCAGTTCGGCAAAACGTTCCTGCTGGGCCACGCTCTGCTCGCCCAAAGCCAAGATCGCATCGGCCATCGCTGGGCTGGTCGCCAAGAGATAGGCCGGGGGCACCTCCAAGGCCTGGGCCAGCTCGAAGAGGGCTTCCAGGCTGATCGACATGCCCTCGGATTCATACCGAGAGATGCGGGCCGACGCAGCGTCCTTGTCCATCCCCATCCGCACTCCGACCTCGCGTTGGCTAAAGCCCCGCAGGACGCGGGCTTGGCGCAAACGCGCGGCAACCACGGCTCGGGGAGCGGGCGGGGCGGCAGTCACGGGCTGAACGGATGCAATGCAGGCATGCGGACAGGATGACCCAGAGGCTACGCCCCGGGTAGACTCTACGTGCCACGTAAGTTGGCCGCAAGATCCCAAATCTATTGGTGGGAACAGGGGGTTCCATGAAGAGGGTCAGAAGAACCGTGCTGATCGGGGCGTTTGCCCTGACTGCAGCGGCTGGAGCGCAGGCACAATCGAGGGCCGGATCGGACCTGCTTCGCCACATCGGCCGAGCCATCCAAGGCACGCCGAAGGTGGTCAGCGATAGGTCGCGGAGCCCTTACCTTGAGCCGCCTGGGACCTACTGGGACCTGGATCAGGAAGGCTTGGAAGGGGTTCAACACCTGCGGGCCGGAGTGACGGCTGTCGGAGGCGGGGGCGTGGACACCTGCGACATGCAGCTGCTGGCAATGGCCCATTCGGCCTATCGGATCGACGCCGACAAGCGCCAGTGGTGCCTGAGGCAATGGTGGCTGATGGACACGAAGGCCCACGGCGCCAACGGTGTCTCGGGCAATGATCCGGCTGCCATCGAGCGCCGTTATGGCCCGGCCTTCGACGCGCGCCTGCAGCGCTTCAAGGCCATCCGACGGTTTGCGATTCGTCCCACGTTCCAAGCGCTGGGCGATGTCGCCTATCGGGCCGACCGTGGCGTGCTGGAAGGATTCATCCCGATGCCTCAGGTGTCCGCGGCGGGACAAAGCGTCACCGGCAAGGGCTTTGTGCCGTGGGTTCACCGCACCTCCACGGGGGTGTCCAGCCCACCCAACGCCGGCCGCTTCCATCTGCTCATCCGAATGGACGCCCAAGAGGCCGCGAACTTGGCGCGACAAGGTCGCAGCTACCGCGACGATTTGGTGGTGTTCTCCGTCAACCGGGTCTGGGTGGAGGGAACGGTGCCAAAGATGGACGTGACGATAGAGAGGGTTCGGCTCGGATACCGCGATGAAACGATCGACGTTGATTTGACCCATACGCAAGGAGCTCCGGCATGAAAGCAACCCTCGTTTCCCTCGGCCTGATCACCGCAGGGTTGGCTGCCTGCAGCAGCAAAGCTGATCTTCCCACCATCGAACAAGTCGCCCACGCTTACGAGGCGCATGCCAATGCCAACCTCTCCAGTGAAATGGGCCAACGAATCGAGGTCCGGGGTTGGAAAGACCTCACCGCGGATTGCACCTCAACTGGTCCCCAGCGTGCCACGTGCGTGACCGGTGGAACGTTGGACGTGGTCGGGTTCCAGGGCGGGCAGCAGTTGAAGCCCGATCCCGTCCCCGTGCCGCCGGCTTACGACTTCGTCTTTGAGAAGCAGCCCACCGGCTGGGTGCCGGCCGGAGCCCAGAAGAAGGGCTGACCTTGCCAAGGACCGGAATCGCGGTATGCATTGAGGAACACCACTTTAAGGAGGTCCCATGTCTTACAACGCTCACCACACCCCCGGCGGTCACATGCAGTGGGGCTTGTTGGCCCCCGCCACTGTGATCCTTGGGGGAGCGGGCTTGCTGTTTCTTGCCGGGGCCCAAGAGATCGGCCAGAACGAGGGCTACGGCTGGCAGGCCGGCCTGGCAGCCGCTGGTGGGGCAGCCGTGCTGCTCTTGCTGGCGATTCTCTACGTGTTGAACTGGCGAGCGGCCCGCGTGCGCGCGGCAAGGGCCAGCGGGCTCCCGGTTTCGCCGCCCAAAGGTGGCTTTGGAAAGGGCGCCCTGGTGGGCTTGCTCGTCGTCGTTGCCCTGCAGCTGGCCAGCGTTGCTGTGGGCCTGCTCTACCCGGGGTTGGAGGAGAGCGAGCGAAACTTCTTCACCTCCGTGCCCCCGATGGCTCTGACGGCGCTCATGCCGGTGGCCCTCATCGTCGGTGGCATCGCAGGCAAGCTTTGGCGCTCCACCAGCCTGTAAGATCAATCCATGTCCTTTGGGGCCCCCGCGAGGGGGCCTTTTTTTGTGCCAAGAAAAGCTCAGTGCCGCCACCGGTCGCTTCGCGCCGGCTTCTGTAAAAGCGGGGGTAGGAAAAGAGCGGATGACGCCTTCGGCGCGATAAGTGATGTTAGGAAAAGCTGCGGCCTTAGCTCCGCAGTTTTTGATTTTAGTCAATATTTTGTCCACCAGAACCGTGGACAAATTTTCAGGGCGATCTACCTTGGATACATGGGAAGGCAATAGTGCCAACCGACAAACAAGGATCTCGCCATGAACCACACGATGCTCATCACAAACGACACCATCACCGTCAAGGAAGCTCACGAAGCTGCGCATGCCGCTGCCAGCACTTTGTTTGACCAGTTGTCTGGGTATACCTATTCGACCGGCGCGGCGGGCTATCCCGCGTTCCAGTCTTCCGCTGAAGACGCATTGCTGGCTTTCCTGCTGAACCGCAATTGGGCAGAGCTGGGACGCGAAGACGACGAGCTGCTGGCTGAGCAAACCGTCTCTGTCAATGTGCAGCGTCAAGAGGACGGGGAGCTCCTCTATGAAGTGGGGCTCGACATCGAAGGGTCGGATTACGGCACCAATTGCAAGGTCAAAGACCTGGCGACGCTGAACGAATGGTTCGATGAAGAATGGATCGACGTGGAGTGCGCGGAGTGAGACGTGCTGACAAAAGAATACTCGCGTAAGAACAACCAATGTCCTTTAAGGCCCCCGCCAGGGGGCTTTTTTTTTGAAAAAAACAAAGCCCAGAGCCACTGCCGGTCGCTTCGCGCCGGCTTCTGTAAAAGCGGGGGTGGGAAAGGAGCAGGTGACGCCTTCGGCGCGAGAAGTGATGTTAGGAAAAAGTGCGGCCTCAGTGTCGCAGTTTTTGCTTTTAGTCAAGATTTTGTCCGCTACAGTCGTGGACAAAACTCCAGTGCGATCTACCTTGAATTTGTGGATGGGCAATCGCGCCTTCCGAAAACCACCAAGGAAATCGACATGAAAATTCATCACCTCGTCAGCGACGGAAACCAAGCGGTCGCCATCACGCAATCGGCATCGAGTGGTGGTGGTTACGCGCACCCGGTGAAGCTCTCCGCCATTCGCTTCAACGTGCAAGACGCTGAAGCGGCGCTTGGCGAGCTCAACAAGTCTGGCCACCGTCACGAGAAGGCGTTCGAAGTGATCGAGCGTTGGGACGTCGATGCTCGCAACCAAGGGCCAAAGTCAAAGTTCGGTCGAACCCTTGCCGCCCTTGTGGACGAAGCGCAGGGCCACTTGAAGGGGCCGGTGATCTACGAAGCCAAAAGCATGCAGGAGGACACCGCGCGTGCGCTCAACGCCGCAGCGAAGCAAGCCAGGCTTTCGCAGGTCCTTCCTGCTACAGGTGGCCCGAGCATGATCATCGGTGGGGAAGTGTGGAACCCGCGCCAAGAGGCCCAGAGCCAAGCGCCAGCTCCGGCGGCGGCCCTGGAACCTCCCCGTCAGCGCGTGCGTCTGTGACCGCCGTCCAAGGAAAGAGAAGTGCTTAAACCCGTCCGTTCCCCAGACTTGGCCACCCTTCCGTCCTCCCGGGGCTACTCCCGTGATCTGGAGCGCTTGCAGGCGGCCGCCGCGCGCGTGCAGGTCACGCGAAACGAAGCCGTGCGCCAAGTGCTCGCCATGTATGCCGCCAAACCTTACCCACTGAGCAAGCGTCGGCTGGGTGGGGAACGGGACGTGCGGCTGGCCTACCTTCCGCTGCAGCGCAGCGTCTTGGAGGCGGTGGAGCAGGGCGCGGTGAACGCTGGGATTTCCACCGCAGAAGCGGTGCGCCAGATCATCCGAGACTACGTCCAAGGACATCTCATTCGGAACCAGGTTCGGGGCAGCCGCCATGGCTGACCGCCACCCACCACCGCCAGGAAGTCCGAGCGCTGAGCTGATTCACGCGTGCGTCGAGGGAAGCCTTTTCGGCGCTCTACAGGCCCTGCGGCAGGGCGCCAACCCCAACGCGTGGCGCCTCAACGAAGGTCCCGCGCTCCATTCCGCACTTGCCTGGCCCCGCATCGTCGAAGCCCTCCTGCAAGCTGGTGCGCACCCTCAAGAGAGGAACCACTGGTGCGAGCGCCCGCTGGAAAAGCTGGCGGCGGACTACCAGCTGAGCGACGACGCCGACGAGCGCAGCCGACTTGAACAGACGGCGTTGCTGCTGTTGCGGCTGGGCGGCAACCCTCACCGGGGCAGCCCGTTCTGGAACACGCCATCGCTGAAGGCGGCGATGCCGCACGTGGTGGCCACGGTGGAAGCCGAACAACGTGCTGTCCACCTGGAGCATGCATGGGCAGCCCGGGGAAGTGTCAGTGCAAAGCGGGCAAGGCTGTAGAGCCAACGGCCCAACGCCGCCACCGGTCGCTGCGCGCCGGCATCTGTAGAAGCAGCGGTGGAAAAGAGCAGGTGACGCCTTCGGCGCGAGAAGGGATGTTAGGAATAACTGCGGCCTTAGCTCCGCAGTTTCTACTTTTTGTCAAGATTCTGTCCACTACAACCGTGGACAAATTTCCAGGGCGGTCTACGTTGGGATCAGGAAGAACGCAACGCTCTACCCACCGACTGGAACCGCCGACATGACCCTTTCTCTTCTCGCCATCGCTGCCCCCATCGCCCTTCCTTTCAGCGTTAGGTTGGCCCAGCGCCTTGAACGCTGCATCGATCGTGCCCTTTGGGCGCACTGAGGGAAACGCCATGACCACGCGTGCCGCCCGCCACCGCTATTACGCATACGAGCGCCGCGATGGTTCTGTGTGTTACCTGCCAAAACTGTTGCACGAGGGGATTCAGCGCTACCCACGAACGATTGCGCACTACCACCTGGTGCAGTGGCTGGGAGTGTCCAAGTTGCTCAGCAAAGACGAATACAAGCAAATGGCGTGGCTGGGTTCACAGCGGGGCACGCTCCGAAACACCCATGATTCAGCGCAGGCTCGTCTCACCGGCTGACACCCAGGCAGGGCAAAATGGCTCCATGACCCACGCTGCCCCTCCATCCACCCTTCAGGCTCCGGCCTACGGCCTGCTGCTCGGCCACACCGAGTGCCATTTCTGCCACGCCCCGACCCCCACCGCCGCGATCTGGGTGCCCTCGCTCGAGGAGCACGACGACGAGGGTCTGGTGGATCAGGGGGAGGGTGCCGTGTTGCGCTACATCGAGCGTTTGGACGAGGACACTGTCGCTTTCGTGGCGGGCCACGCGCCCTGGCTTCGTTTCGCCACTACTCGAACGTCAGGGCAAACCTACCTGGCCCATCACTGCACCACCTGTGGGGCCCTTCAAGGGGACCACTTCGTGTTCTCGCCGGATGGTCCTTACTGGCCCCAGAGCGACGTCGAGCTTGCACGCCTGACGTTTGTCCAGGGCCTTGGCCCGCTCACCGCCCAAGCATCGGCAGGGCAGAGCACCTGGATGGACCGGGTCCCTCTGGCCTGCGCCCAGGCCTGACGGTATTCCCAAGTTCAACGCCGAATCGGTGTGCCGCCCGCGGCACCTCATTCAAGCCCTGTGCGCTGCGCGCGGCCCCAACGCCCGGCTTCTCCGGTCAAGGGCCATTCCAGGGCCCGTGTCCTCGCTTCGCTGCGGGCCGCGCCAGCCCTTCCATTTCCTCCCTTGACCGCGCCGAGCGGTGGGGCGGTGGGTTTCCCATTCCAAGACATCCGCACCGGATGCCCTGGACCGGGCCATTACTCACCAAGCGAGGAAACAACATGTTCGAGCCTTCCGACCTCATCCATTCCTACACCCGCGCCCAGGCGATCGAGGACGGCGTCTTAGTGGACGTGTCCGACGTGGCCAAAGAAGCCGGTTTCAAGTTGCCCGTGGCCATCACCCGCGCTGCGTGGGCACGCTACGTGGAAGTGCCCGCGGGACTGGAGGTGCGCGGCCAGTCGGTGGACGGCCGGCTCTGGGATGTGCTTTTTATGCTCCACGTCGCCATCAAGCGGCATCAGGGCAACGGTTCGGAGATCCACTACCAGCTCCACGTGGCTCTGTCCGACGCCGGCGACTGGTTGTCAAACGAAGCCCACCCGGAGGCCGGGTCTGGCCTGACGCGGTCGACCCATCGCCTTGTCACCTTGAAAGCACTGTGTGGGCCCGGGGACGCCCTGGAGCCGGTGGTCACCATCATGCTGCCCAACGAGGATTGAGAAGGGAGGGGGCAGGACATCGGCCCCCATCGTTTTCCCGTGCTGGTCCCGCCGCTACCATGGCGAGACGACAAGGGAGGAGTAGAGGATGGAAAAGTTCGATTGGTCGAAGGTGGAGTTTGCACGCACACCCTGGCGGAGCCGGGTTATCCCGGACGCGCTGCCCATCCTCATCCGGTGGGCGCAGGAGGGTGAAGCTCATTCCTACAGCGACCTGGCCCAAGAGCTGCACGACACCTTCGGACACGAGATCAAACCCCGCAAAGACCTCTACGGCACCGTCGCCGGGGGAGTGGCCCAGGCCCTGCAGTGGCTCAGCGAGCAGTGGAAGGAACCCATCCCGCCCCTCCACGCAATCGTCGTCAACAAGAACACGAAACACCCTGGCGAGGGGGCGATCACCATCTCGCCAGCTTACTTCGCGGGGAAGAAGCTGGACACCGAGGAAGAGCGCCGTGCGCACTTGCGAGAGGCGATGGAAGACGTTTTCACCTATCCCAATTGGGACCGGGTCGCCCGCGCTCTGGGAGCCACCATGCTGACCCCGTCCGCCGGGGCGGTTGAAGAGGTGGCAGCGGATGCGCCTCTTCCCCTTCCTAAAGTCCAGGAGGGGGGGGCGGCCAGAGAGCGACGAGCACAAAGCGTTGAAGGCGTGGGTGGCCAGCCATCCCGAAGAGTTCGTGGACTTTGGGTACTTCCCCATGGGGAGCAACGAGAAGTTGTTGAGCTCGGGTGACCGACTGGACGCGCATTTCGATAACGGAAGACATCGCCTGGCGGTGGAAGTTAAAACCAGCAAGTGCTCGGAGGACGAACTCCAGCGAGGCGTCTATCAAGCGGTGAAATACCGCGCCGTTCTCCGGGCCGAGCAGAAGGCCATCCGCCACGTGCCCAACGGGGAGGCGGTGCTGGTGTCCACGCGCGCTCCGAACGCGGAAACCCGTGCGCTCATCAAGCGGCTGCAGGTGCGTTTCCAGCAGGTGCCGCTGGAGGCGGAGCAAGAATGAAGCCTGAGGAACTGGAACAACGTATTCGCCAAATCGATGGATTCGTTCGGGTGCTCACGCAGGAGTGCCACATCCTCGACGAGCGCCGGCACATTTTGTCCCCACTCATTCAAGACCCCGCGATCCAGGCAGGGCTCAAAGCCAAATTGGATAAGACCCCCGGCGCCAATGCGTGGAACCACTTGGCTCCGCTTCTTGGGCAAGACCTGGTGCGCGATCAGTCACGGCTTTTTCTGGACAACGATCTCAGGTCGGGTAGCCTGACCAACCTGTGGAGAAAGCTGCAAGCAGATCCAGCCATCAAGGAGCACTACCGGGAGCGCTACGGGCGCATGTTCGATCACTTCCACGACGAACCGATCAGTGACCTGCCGCCCGAAAGCTCGGCTGTTTTCCAGGAGAAGTTCAGACAGAGCGATCGGGACGAAAATTACTCGCGCTTCGATAATGGCTGGGAAAAGGTCTCCAATGAAATGGTGATCCTTTCGGCTGATCCCGTGGCAGCGAAAATCAAGACCCTACGGGACAAGCACCACGCCCACCTGGAAATGCGCAAGCTGGACGAGGAGCCTGGCGCGTTTGACATCAACACGCTTGGGTTGACCTTCAATGAGGTCTTGGCTTTTGGCGATCGCTGTCAGGCCATCGTGGCAGAGCTGGGGCTGCTGCTGACCGGGACCAGCTGGGATCCACAGCAATACGCATCGGTTCACGAAGCCCAGGGCAAGGCGATGTGGAAAACCCTGGCTGGGGTTTGACTTCGAGGCACAACAGCGAAGAGCCCAGAAGCCGCCGCAGGTGGCCAAGCCACCTGCCTTCTGAAAAGCACGCTTGGTGCGAGGGCATTGCCTCCGGTCGGTTTTGGAGATCCGAAGCTTTGCCACTTCGAACGTGAGGGATGCCCCCCGCCTTCTTTGCCGTCAGGGGCATTTGAATTCAAAGCCCACCCAGTCGCTCGCTCCCAGGTCTTGCCAGTAGAACCGCGCGCCTGGACCCACGACGCTGCACGAGCAAGCCGCCGGCCAAACCGCGGTGCCTGGGTGGTTGACGAAGCCGTAACCTGGCATCGGAGTTAAGTTGGCGCGCAGCGCGTAGACACAGGCTTCCAAAGCCGGTGTTGGGCGGGTCACGCCAGGTGGCTCTGGCGTAAACGTGGGGGTGTCGTTCGTTTCGTATTGCCAGGTGCATGCCAACGAGGTGGCTTGAAGCTCGGCCAGGGTCCGGGGAGCGTTGCAGAAGATCGCCCAGCCGTAGTGCCCTCCGTCTCCCCACGAATGCCAAGATCGCCCGGTGTATTCGGGAAACGTCGGGGGTGGTGCGTTGGGTGTGCATGTATTGGCCTCGTTGCGACGAACCCCCGTCTCCGCCCAATTTGTCCAAGTGGTGAACGTCGGGCTGGGCAGCGACCACGTGGTGGCCGGGCAGTTGTAAGACCCCATCCTGGTCCGCCGCTGCTCGGCCTGCCACGTGTGCGATCCACTTTGGCCTGCCGGGCAAGCGGCACTCGCGGCGACCCACTGGGTTTCGGCTTGTGGGAAAGGTGCTGGGCAAGCCGCGCAGGTGGTGTTGGTTTGCGTCCAAGCGTCCCACGAACCGGTGCCCGTGCATGAGAAGGTCCGCCGCTGGCCGATCGAGCCAAACTGACCTGCAGGGCATCCCACGTTGCGGGTCTCGGGAGCAGGGCACGGAGTGCAGGTGCTGCTGGTCGTGGTCCAACTGCCGGCCGTCGTGGACCCAGCCCACGCCTCGTAAACACTCGGGTCGGTTCCGCAGTGGTGACGGCGGTGTTGGAACACCTGGCCCACCTGGCCCACTGGGCAGTTGATCGTTCGGTTCTCGCTCCACTCTCGGCACGGCATCGTGGTGCTGATCGGCGGCGGCGTGACCGGCGGTGAAGTGGGCGGAGCCGGAGGCGTCACGCTCACCGGGGGAGCGGGCGGCGTGACCGGTGGGGGCGTCGTGGGCGGAACGCTTGGTGGCGGGGCGGTTGGGGGCGACACCGGCGTGGAAGGTGGCACCGGCCCCACGGGCCCCACCGGGAATCCCACGGGCGGAGAACCGGGTGGAGTGGCCGGAGGTGTTGCTGGCGGCAATACTAGAGGCGATCCGGTCCACTCGCCTCCCAACAATCCGCTGTGGTAGACGAAGACCACGCGCGATTTGTCCGCACACGTGCGGCTCAGCAATCCGACGTCGAGTTGGCCGCCGGTGTTTCGAATCACCGACACGTCCGACACCTGCGCGTCCCACACCCCGCCCGCGTTGGCCGCGACCAGGGCCACGCACGCTTGACGAGGAAGGCCGGCGTAGCTCACGGAGAACGAATCGCCGAAGCGATCCACGGTGTAAGGCTGGACGTCCACCGCGCCGCCCCACGCGTTGGTCAAAACGTTTTCCCCGGCGCCGAGCTGGGATTCAGGGGCCAATCCATCGACCACCACGGCCGTGGTGCTCACCCCGCGGAACGTCCCCACCACCCCAAAGCTGCTTTCAAGACGACGGGACAGCTCGCGCAGGTTGCGCGTCTCGCTGGCCACCTTGGACTTTGCATCGACCTGGCCAAAGAACAGGAACATCGCGCCCGTGGCGGCGGTCACGGCCCCGAGCGCAAGCAAGGCCTCGGTGAGGGTGAAGCCCAGCGCGCTGCGCACGCCCTTGGAAACGTGGGTGAGAGTGGGCGAACAACGGGGGCGGGTTGTGTGCGTCATGCACTCAGCATGCGATGCACCTGGGATTCCGCAAGCCCCTGTTTTTAGTCAAAAAAAGGTCGATTTTTCATCTTGACATTGCTCGGCGATCTGGTTGCATGAGGTCAAGTGAGTGGGTCGACCTACGCACGAACGTAGCTCCAAACAACCCAAGAGACCGCCACCATGATTGAAAGCCCCGCCAACTTGTCCCGCCTTATTGCTGGCCTTCCTTTCGCGCACATCCCTCCCACGGTTCCCGCGTTCCTGCCCGAAGGCAAACTTCGCCGGCAAGCCCGCCTGGCGCGCGAGCAACGCCACTTCGAGCGCCAGCTGCGCAAGGAGCTGAAATGGAAATGACCACAGACCGGCGTGCTCAACGGCTTCTGGATGCCATCGAGCACCGCAACCCACAGGCTTTGAAGAGAACCATTGCGGCCATCCGCGAGGCACGTCTGAAGGCGTGGAGGGGCCTGACGGCTTTCCCGTCCTTGGACCACCCGGTGGGGCCCAACGGAATCACCGCTTTCCACGTCGCTTGCATGGCGTGGCACGTGAACCAGGATGACCCGGCCAAGCGACAGTGCTACGACAAGATGACTGGAATGCTGGCTGAAGCCGGAGCGGACGTGTTCGCGGAGTTCGGTCCGGCAAAACAACGCTGGACGATCATCGAAGCACTGCATGGCGCTGCGCCACCGTCTGTCAAAGCATGGATGGCCTCTCAGCCGTTCGATCTGCATTGCTCGGCGTCAAACACCGCCCACACGCTGCGGTGGGACTGCCGTCGTCCAGCCGCCTTGTCGGAAGGATAGAAAATAATCCAAGGGCTGAACGGCCCGAAAGGGTTGCAAAAACATGCACTTGCGCTATGGCAGCGTCGGGGTAGATTCGAGAGAAACCCCTATCTACTCACGAAAGGATGTCCTATGCGACTGTGCAACTTCTCACTCAAGGGTGGCGTCGGCCGCACGACGCTGGCCCTGAATCTAGCCGGGTGCTATGCCCGTGACCCCAGCCTGCGTGTGCTGGTCAATGACCGGGACCCCCAAGGCGGGGCCTGCGCGTTTGCCTCACTGTCGGACGAAACACCGTTCAGTGTCGGGCGATCGCGCTCCCCTGGCTTCGACGTGGAGATCACCGACACCCCGCCGCGTCTGCCGGACAACGAGGTGATTCCCGAGGCGGACCTCTACCTGGTGCCGACGTTGCTCGACGGGGCCAGCTTCCTCATCTTCCTGCGAACCGTGGATGTTCTTGAAAAGAAGGGAAAGCGTTTCCTGCCCATCGCCAACCGGGCCAACGAGAGGCGGGCAGCCCATCGACGTCGCCTGGAGCACCCCAAGATGTCGGGCGCCATGCTGGTGCGGGATCGTGCGTTGTTTGCGGACTGCTACGAGGAGGGAAAGACCGTGTTCGACGCCAACGGCCGCTGGGCCCGGGTGGCCCAGGAGGAGATCCACGCCTTGGCGGTCCGGGTGCGCGACATCCTGGCTGCTGGTGCAGGCCGGAGGGCTGCGGCATGATGGAGCTTCCCTTGGTTTCCCTCCCAGACCTACCCATGGCCACTCGCAAAGCTCCTGCCAAGAAGGCTGCCACGAAGAAGGCCGTCAAGCGCACCTTGGATGACGTCAAGGACGTGACCCATGCCAAGCCCCGCCGGGCCAGCAAATCGGCAAGCGTTCCGATTGCCCGCATCCCGGAGCACCTGTTGCTGGGGCCAGGCGACTACCCGGAGCGCAAGTCCTACTTTGACTACGACGACAGCCAGAAGGCGGGAAGCGTGGGAGGCAAGCGGGTTCACATGGTCATGCCCCGATCGGTCACCCTGCACGACTACCGCCGTCGGGAGGACGGGCTGCGCCACCACCGGGCCATGGTGACGATCCCGCCAAAGCTCCGCGAGAACATCGCCAAGCTGTTCGGCTTTGACGATTCGGAGGACGCCGGGAGTGAAGTCGCGTTGACCACCGCCATGGTGGCGCTGGCAGACTACGCGGCCGCGTCGCTCATCCAAGACAACACGCTGTTGATCGTGAGCTCGCCGGTGGACGAGCACGCGGAGGACCGCAAAGCCGCCAGGGTAGCGGTGCGGAACTTGGGGATGAGCAAGAACGGAAAGATCTACTGACCCTCACAATCAGGGGGACGAAGAAAGCGGCTATGGCCGCTTTTCTGTGTCTGTGGATCATCCCGTGGGCAGAGCAAAAGCAGCTGAAAAAGCGTCCCCTGGCGGGAGCTGGCATACGCCTACGGCGCGAAGAACCGTTGATTGAACTTCCGGATCCACGCGGAGGGCGTTCCTATCATGAGCAATGATTCGATTTGTCCGATCAGCCGGAGCTTTGGGGCGGCTCATTGGGGAAGGCTAGCAACCTCCAGTTCGGACGATTCATTGCCCGCCAGTCGCCGCCGCAGGGCCTCTTTGGACATCTTGGGCGGAGTGTCCAGCGAGAGCTTCTTTCCGTCCAACGAACGGTAGAACGGATCGTCCCCCCCCGCGCTGACGTAGACGACCAGGTCCGGCCCGATCGTTAACAGGCCTGCATCGAACAACGCGTGGATGTCCTTCCGTAGCAGTAAGCCATTGCTCAAAGCATTGGTGGCTGCCCCGTTGTAGGGGACGATGTGAGCGGCGTCGATGACGCTTGCCAAGGCGGTCCCGGTGACCATGCACACGGCTCCGTAGTGAGCGACTAGGCGTTTACGAAACTCCGCTTGGCCCTCTCGGATCACCCGAAGGACTTGTTCCACCCGCTTGCCCTCGGCAACGACGGCTTCCGCCGCTGGGGGCAGTGCCTGTTCCACTGCCAACCGCCCGCTCTCCTCAAGGACGCCCTGGAGGGCTTGGATGGCGTCGTATCCAAGCAGCTCTGCTGCCGGGCGCAGCTTTGGGTCAATGCCGGATCGGTGTCGGATATGGGCCAACAGGAGGGCGGCGTCTTCGAGGTAAGTGAGCTTCTCTCGGCGCATGCTCCAGAGCTGATTCAGCTCTTCTAGGTTCCAGGTGCGCAATGCTAGCCCAAGCTCATTGGTGGACATGCGTCGGGTGAGCTGGCCCTTCCCCAAGTGTTTGCGAACCAGGTGCTCTTCGAACTCCTTTACATCTGCAGCGTCCTTGTCCGTCAAGGTGAAATGACTGCTGTAGGACCTGCTGTTTTGCTCGTCCCACTTTCTCTCTCGCCGCATCTGCTTCGTCAGACGCCAATTTGCAATCCGTTCCTTGTCTGTGTCGTCCATGGTGGCTAGCTGGTCGTTTGAGGCTTGAACAATGGTAGTGGATCACGGCCGCTGAGAGCGGCCTTCCGCTTTCCGCTGGCGGGCTTTCAACCACGCAGCCGCCAGATCGTCCACGTCGGCCTGCAGCGCGGCCCGTTCCCCAGGGAGCCATGGCCTCAACGTCCCACTGGCCACCCCAGCGTCCCGGTCCGCTAAACGGCGCCGGGCATTGAGCCACTGTGCCTTGGTTTCCTCCTGACGAGTGGCTTGGCGCTGTGTCCGCATGCGAACCGCGTTGGGCTTGTCGCTGTAAGTCCGGGCATGGTCTTTGCCTTGGCTAGGCCAGGGTGTTTCGTGCGCGCCCTGTCGCCGCCGGCGGATCTGGCTCAGGCTTGGATACCGGGCCATCCACCGATTCTCAAACGTTCGATCGGGAGGGGGTGCTTCTTCTTGGGCCAGGGGGATGACCAAGGCGTGGAGGGCGATCAGTTGCCACACCGCTGATTGAAAAACATCCTCGGTCAACCGGAAGGCCACCACCTCGGGGTGTTCCAGCCATTCGCCTTGGTGCACGTTGCGCAAGAGCGCCGCCAAGTCGTTTCGCGTCAGATGGGCACGGTGGGCCAGTGGCCACCCCAGCATCCAGGTGTCCGAATGCCGTTCGGCATGAACGACGAATCGGGGGTGTTTCCAGCGCTCTTGAAGCTGGGCAAGGACGGTGGCTGGCTTGGCAAAGCGCCCTACCTCGACCAGGTGGTTATCGGAGCGCTGCAGGACAAACAGTCGGTCGGCCAGCAGGGCGTCCAGGGGTTCTGGTGGCAGCCGCTGGCTCAACTCGGGCCAGGCCAACAGGTCACGGGTGCCCCGCTCGGTGATGCAGCGCTTGCAAGCCATGCGCAGGTTCTCGGCGTCCCTTGGGCCGGCTAGGCTCAACGGAACGAGCGGTGAGAGCCCCCAGGCGTGGCGACGATCCAAGTCCAGGGGGGCGGTGCAGAAAGCGCACACAGGGCGTTCGGAACGGCGGGCCACGTCCAGCGTCCAACGGGGAGTGGCAGGCGCACGGGCGCCATGGAAGGCCAGCACGCGACGGGCAAGCGCGCCCAGGTCAGCGGTGGTCATGGGAGCGCTCCTGAAACGAAAGCCGGCAAATCACCGATGGGCCAATGGCGGTGAATGGAGGTCATGGGGCGCACCCTCGCTTGACTAAAACGAAATGCGGCGAGGGCTCCGCGCTTCCCTTCCAGGGGTTCTTTGGCTCCCCACTTGTGATTCGGAAAACACGGTGGCGGTGTATCCATGGGCACTGCACACGTTTGACTAAAACCAATGTGGCTTGGGTGTCGTGGGTCGGTGCTGCGGGTGGGTGAGGGCAACCTGTCCTGGGGATCCGGGGCAATGCGAAACGGTGGGCTGAAAAACTCCACACGGACTCCTGGGGTGGGGCATCGGTGGGCGTGAGGGGTGGAAGAGCGGGAGCGTTGCGTGGGCATGGCGTGGGCGGTGGTCCTGTGGGGGCGAGGGGGCGTAGACCACCAATAGCGCAGTTGGGGCAACACGCAAGGGGCCGCCGAAAAGCAACTGCAAGAGCCCAACGTGGGTGGAAGCAGTGTCGGCAGGGGCAGAGAAGCAGGAGCCCGGACGGTTCCCCAGAGTCGTCATACACATGACGCACTGAAGTGGGAGTGCGCTTTTCGCCCAAAAATCGGCCTCACATCTGCCGGAACCTCAATGCAATCAAGGCCTGACCCTGTCACCACTGAATGGAGACAGTGTCAGTGCTTGTTAGCTCGTTTGGCCCATGTTTTTCAGGCTCCTGACGTGGGGCCTTGCCAACTCCGAGATTCGCGGTATCGGTGGAGTAGTCCAGAAACGGAGTTACTCGACCAATGGCGTTGGTTCGTCAAAACGTAAACCTCGACCGTGGGCAACTGAAACTTGCTCAGCGGCTTGCCCGTGAATCGGGCAGTGGGTTTAGCGCCTACGTGCGAGAGGCGCTGGAGCGACACAACACTTCCATGTCTGTGGCGAGTGTACTGGAGAACTCTAACGCTCACTTGGAACAGCTCATCGACGAGTTGCGGGAAGAGAACGCGTTGTTCCGGAGTGCGCTCCAGGAAGACCTGCGGCGGCTGCGAGACGAAACGAAGGCGGAACAGGACAGCGCCATCCAGCGCTACGAAGAAGCGCTTCGCAAGGTGGTGACGGCGGCCCTCTCGCAACCCTCTCCCAAAGGTTCTGGTGCGGCCAAGGTGCCCGCAGCCGGTCCCATGACTGCTCCACGCACCTAACTTTCCCCCACAGCAGGAGATCCAACCCATGAAACGTTTTTCCCTTTCTCTCACTCTCTGCCTGGCGGCGTTCATGCCGCTTCACGTTTCCGCCCAGGCCGCCGCTGATGCGGTCCATGCCGCAGAGGACGATGGCAAGCCCAAGGCCGATAAGAGGCGCCTGTTCAAGGCCGGAGGCATCGGTTGCGTGGCCGGCGGAGCCATCGCCTTGCTCACGGGCAAGAAAGACAAGGCCTTGGGCGCTTGCGCCGCGGGTGCTGCAGTGGGTGCTTCCGCGTCCTACGTGAAGCAGCAGCGGGAACACGCCGAGCAGGCCGCCGACGCTGCCCGTGCGGCTGGCATGAAGGCCGAAGTGGTCACCAAGACCGAAACCGTGGAGGGCAAGCAGGAAGCCGTCCTGGATTCGTTGCGCTTGAACTACAACCCCACCGACATGAAGCGGTTGAACAGCGACACCCGGGCCTTCCTCGACAAGTTCGCAGGTCTGTTGAACAAGTCCAGCAACGGGTTGACGGTGGTGTTCCAAGGAGCCGACAAGGCCGCCTGCCAAGTGCCCATCGTTGAGCTGGCCAAGCGTGGCGCGCTGTCCAAGGTCACGGTGGACGACCGCTGCGGCAGCGGTGAGCCCGTGATCGTCGTTACCCCGGTGCCTGACGTCCGGTGATCTCAGTGCCCGGGTGTCGCTCGATGCTCGGGCTTCCTTCCCCCTTCCGAGGAGCCCACATGACCCCAGAAGAAAAGAACCAGAGAATCCTGAAGCGCAAGCGCGAAGAATTGCTGAAGCGTGCCAACGCAACCCCGACCGCATCGCCCACGCAAGAAGAGCGGCTGGTTTCCGACGGCATGAAAGAAAACCTGAAAGCGGCCAGTCACTGGGCTGGAGTGATCAGCAAGCGCACTGCCGAGTTGACCCAGAAGGGCGTTGCTGCCGCTGCAGAGAAGGCAAAGGAAGCCAAGGCACAGCTGGACGCGAAGCGCGCCCGGGAAGCCCAGGAACATCGTGCTGTCGAAGAGAAGCCTCAAGACGCTCCGCTCACCTTGGAGGAGGAAATGTTGGTTAGGCAACTGACGTCCGATGCAGCTGCACCGGTTCTCGTAGGAGCGGGTGATAAGGGAATGTGCACCGTTTGGGAGCTGGTTGATGAATTTGGAGAGCCCGGCGCACAGGTTGCAGATGGATTGGGTGGCCCTTCGGTGGACGCCAAGGCGTTGAGCAATGAAGATACGGCAGCCTTGGTCAAGCTGTCTCAGCAGGACGCGGTGGAAGTCCTGTCCGTTTCCGCGGGGCCTGAAGGGTCCAACCGGCCCCCGGAGGCCGCGTCACCAGAGCAGCCAGTAACTCCAATCCAACCCAGCCCCCGCTCTCGTTTGCCTTGGGTCTTGACCGGTGTGGTGGCGGTGGCATTGGTCGTGGGGGCGATCTACTTCTTGCTTGGGAAGAACAACCAAGTGCCTCCAAGCACACCGGCTCCCATGGCACCGGTTGCCACTCCAGCCGCTCCCGAGCAGTTGCCCGAGGTGGTGGAAGTCCCCGTGGTTGCGCCTGCTCCAGCAGTGCTTTCAGAACAGGCCAAGCCAGAAGCCACGATCGAGAAACCCGCACCTGTCGCCGCTCCCCCGGTATCGACGACAGCGCCAATTGCGCCCCAGCCAATGCCTTCGCCGAAACGTGCAACCGCCCCATTGCCGAGGAAGCCCCCCGCACCCGCCGCCGAACCGCGGAACGACTGGCAGCAAAAAGCCAATGCAGACCTAGACGCTTGGGCGAAGAAGTCGGGGATCGACTGATCCCCCTTGCGCATCCGCGGATTCGATCTAGAAAGAAGTGACCTACTCACGAATAAGGGGGAAGCATGTTCAAGTGGCTGTTCACGCAATACCGGGAGCCCGGAAAACTTCATTTCGGCTCAAAGTGGCTGAACCTGCACGGGCGCTTGTTCCTCGGCAGCCCTGAATCGTTTGGCATGGGCCACCTGAGCGAAGGCGTCCGCCGCACTTTCTACTACTTGCGCGCCGATCGCAGGCCTCCGGTCAGAGACGACGCCGCGTATGACGCATGGACCAAGGATCGGCTCTACGCGAGCAAGGTTGAGCAGGTCGCAGAGCGCTGGGTGGCCAAAGCGGGCTTTCTGGCGTGCGCGCCGCTTTGCTTGGTGCTTGCCGTCTTGGCGCATTGGCTTCGTTGAATTGACAGGGGAGGGAGACAGAGATGGCAGCAATCAGTTTGTTCAACGTGCTTGACTGGACGAGCGGCCTGGGGCGCAAGTTCCGCCGGAAGAGCGGCGAGCCTTGGAACGTGAAGGAAGAAATCATCGTCAGATCCGCCGAGGAGTATGAAAACCTGGTGGGGCGCTTTGACGTGACCGATCGCGTTCGCAGTCGAGAGCTCGATGTGCCAGAGGCTGACCGGGATTTCGCGCTGGAGTGCGGCGCCGTCTGGGACGAGAACGCCCAGGGGTTCAAGGTGCCCGACGGACGCAGTGAGGACGAATTCCAGGAGTGGTGGCCGAAGGTTTCGGAAGATTTGCGCGACACCCAATCGCGGATCATCACGACGAAGCTTGGACGGCGTGCCGAGGGCTTCTTGCAGGGCAACGACATGGGGCAGGGCGGCGACAGCCTGGCCACTCCCTTGATGTATCTCGCCTTCCCCGTGATCGGCGTTCTGGCGACCTTCCTAGTGAGCCTCATCGGCTGGGCAGGCTGGGCCGCGCTGCTGCTGACCATTCCATACTTCATCGCCCTCAAGCAAGGCGAGGGCATGAAGGAGGCCCTGAAAGCCCTGGTGCTGCTGCAATGGGTTCCGATGGCGCTTCAGTTCATGGTCGGCGGCAGCAAGGGCGGCACCGAGGTGGCAATGCAAGCCGGCGGCATGGCTGTGTATGCCCAGATGGCCAAGACCTACCTGTGGTGGGCCTTTGGCTTGGTCGGCATCCTGTTTGTGGTTTGCTTTGTGGCGGCGGCCTCGCACCCGCACCGGGGCGTCATTGGCGGGACAGCCGCGCGCTTCATTCAAGCGATGAAGTGGGTGGGGCTCATCTTTGCCACACTGGTGGTCGCCAAGGTCCTGCCGTTTGGCTTGGGCGAGGCGGCGCCTTACGTGCTGGCATGCATGTATGCGATGCAATACGCCGAAGGCAACTTTGTCCAAAACGCCGCCCGGCTTTACCTGCAGAACAACGACAACAACCTGGCCACCCAGGGGGCGCTGATCAACGCGCACGTCAAGGCGCGTGAACAGCAAGCTGAGGCGGCACTGCGGGACAAGACCCCGCTGATCACCATTGGGCGCGCCACGGGACACCTTTCCGACAAGGGCTATGGCTACTCGCCCGACCTGGGCACCGTGATGATGTTCTCGTGGAGGGATTGTCAGCAGGGCCTGCTCGTGTTCGGAGCCATCGGATCTGGCAAATCCTTCGCCGCGCTCAGACCCATCGCTCGTCGGTTCCGTAGAGCCGCTTTGGCGATGGCATGTGTGGCGCCAGGCCACGCAGATGCAAGGGAGCGCTTGAAGCAGCAGAAGCTTGCCGGCGGTGGCGCGCTCATCGCCGACGGCAAAGACGGGGCGATCATCTCGGACTTGGAAGGTTTGTTCGATATCGTCGTCAAACCCGGGATGCGGGTGGCGCCATACGAGGGGTTGGCGCCCGATCAGGTCGTCCGGGCATTGCGCGGTGCAGCCGGTGGGCGAGTGGACGAGAAATCCAAGCTTTGGACGGACGGCGGTGACGCGTTTCTCTACCACACCGGCATCATCCTTCGTGCGCTCGTGGATCACGAGATGGCTTACAGGTCTTGGTGTTCGGCCAAGCTGGAAGGGCTGGAGCGTGCACAGTTGGACGCGGAGTTTGAGCTGGTCAAACAGCGCAAGCTGGACGAGGACGTGGCCGAGACTGAGGCATTGCTCGAGCGCATCGCCGAGCAGATCGCCATCCATCGAATCCCTGTGAGCGACGACAGACAATGGCAATACACGCCATTCCACCACGCCAAGTTGTTGTCCATTGTGGAACGCGTGATTCCCGCCAGCCCCGCGCCTCGTGCCAATGCAAAGCTGATGGAGGTGGTGAAATACTTGGGCTTGGAAGAGGCGGACACGAGCCATGACGAAGAAGGGCGGCTGGCCTACGCGGCCTACCTGCAACAGCACCGCCTTCGTCAAGAGAGCGCTCCGCAGACCATCCACCCGGATCTCTTCCGTCCCATGTCTCAGCTGCAGAGCTCGCTGGAATGGGCGTTCCTTGAGATTCCCGCGATGCATCCGGAACAGAGGCAATCGTTCACGCTCAACTCACGAGGGCTGCTGGAGAAGCTCTTGCGAGGCGAAAAGCTGCGTGACAGCAGAACGGACATGCCATGGCACTCGATCGAGAAGGGCGAGGTGGACGTGTCCGATGCGCTCTACGGAGCCATGGTAGGCCTCTTCTTGCCCCCGACCCAATTCGGTGAAGCGGGTGAAATGATGATGCGCCTGCTCAAACAGCGGGTCATGAATGGAATCAAAGCGCGTGGTGCATTCGGCGACAAGTGGCGCGAAGTGTTGCCTGGGCAAATTGAAGTGATGTTGATGATGGACGAGGCCCACCTGCTGTTGACGGCCGATGACATCAACCTGTTCTCCGTTTCGCGCTCGCTGGGGTTGATGCCCGTGCTTGCAACGCAAGGGTTTGAGAGCTTGGTCAACGCCTTTGGGTCGGTCAACGAGGCGGAGCTGATGGCCAACACGATGCAGTCGGTGATCGCGCTAAAGTGCTCGCACAACACCCACGAATACCTGGAAAAGCGGTTCGGGCAGGCCACATTGACCACCTTCAAGCAGCGCACCCGGGGCATCGACTACCAAGGCGGTATGAACAACTGGCGCCACTCTGTGCTCAACGACCCAGATCATGCATACGCGTCCGCCTACGACAAGATGCGCATGGAAGGGGCGGGGCGGTTGACGGCTTCGCGCATCGACGCCGTGACGGGTCGCCGCTGGCGGATTGGATCGGAGGACACGCTGGGCCAAGACGAGATCGCGCGCGACATCGACATGCCCACCGGGGGCAAGCGCGAGGTGCAGCCGCTCTTCCTGCAGGAAGAATACTCCGCTCTTCTTGAGCCCCGCGGTCACGCCATCGTGGCGCTGAGCCGTGCCGGCATCAAGCGCTTCGACCTGGCGGAGCTGCTGCCCGACGCGGATTGATGCGGATAGGCGAGGGGGTTTGCCCCCTTGCCAAACCTGCGGATTGATCAACGATGAGCCTATTCACCCCAGCGGAGGAAACAAACATGAGCAACACCCTCTCCCAACCCATCGAAGAAATGACCGAGCTGCGAGCACTCCAGGCGCAGCGCAACGAGCGGCTTCTGGGCGATCGCCCACCGCCCCAGAAGGACAGCGCGGCGCGGGCAGACTTCGAGCAGAACGTGGCCCAAGACCAAGCCGCCATCGAGCAACGCCGACAGCGTGTTCTGGATTGGGCAGAGAAGGCCTCGCCCGATCAGATCGCTGCGCTCCAGGCAAAGATCCAGGAGGCCGACAAAGCCGTTCGTGATGCAAAGCCGGACGACAAGCGCGAGCAGGTGGTTCATGCGACCGTTGCGCAGTGGCGGCAGCAACGCGGGGCCCAGCGGGAGGAGAGTCCTCCCATGTTGACCCGTGAGCAGCGGATGGAGAACGGACCTGGGCGCCTGGGATACGCCGATTACGCCCGCAGTTCGTTGAAGGAGGCGGCTTTCATGAAGGACTACGCTGCAAATTACGATTGGGAGAAGCACCAAAAGCAGGCCCAGCCGAACGTCTTCCGACAGTAATCTTTACCGATGTTCAGATCTGCCCGGTTCTTCGCAGAATCGGGCATTTTTGCGTCTTGACGTCCAGTTTTATGGTGCTTTACTGGTTAAGTAACGAGTAGGTAGACCTACTCATACAAACCCCAGGGAGAGCCACCATGTCCACGTTGTTCAATGCCCTCAAAGACTTCGCTTTCGAGAACGCGGTCCCACTGCTGACCGGCTTGTTCCTGCTGATCGCGGCCTTCGCAACGGCTGTCCTCGCCTACCCTCCGGCCGTTCCGGTTCTGCTCAAGGTAATGGCCATAGCGGCGGTGGGCTTTGTGACCATCGGGGTGGTGGTCCAGAGTTCCTTCCGGTGAGCAGGCGGCGCTGGCTCAAGCTGCGCGCGCGGTGCAGGAAGCGTTGGCGCCGGTTTGACTGGGAGGGGTTTGATCTCTGGTTCTATCCCGCGCTGATTTTCTACATGTTGGGTTGGGTCGTCTTTGGCCCGCCCGACAGCGTTTAACCCGTTAGCCCACTAATTCACCAGCGATCGAGCTGGACCTTTCCGATGAGGCACATCGGCTTACCACTGCAGGAGGACCCGATGAATATCAACAACACCAACTTCCACCGTTTTCCCGACGTTGCTCCCGAGCATTTGAGTTCTTTCGCCTTGGTCGGCGGGTATGTGGATTCCCAGGTTCTGGCTGGAAGGAGCTTGGACGGTGTGCTTCAGGAACTGGACAGCAGTAGCCCAGGGCAGAAGCTCTGGCATGACACAGAGATTCTTCGGCATTTCAGTGTTGCGGTGGCTACTCGCCTCAACAGCTAACACGTTCTCTTGACGGTCGCGGATTCGGCTTTACAACAATGGAGATGGACATCCAAGAATCTCTGTTGCGCCTCTTGCGTCCCCTGGGCCTCCAACGAGCGGAGGCCTTGGCGGGCGCGCTCGCGCGCGAAGCCGGCGCGTCCAAAGGCCTTCACGATTCGCAAGTGTTGGCGCGTGCCCACGCCCTGAGCGTTGCCCCTGTCGAGGGTCGATTGGGCGATCTGGTTTGGCAGGTGCGCCAGCGGGAGCACGATGGGGCACCGCAAGTGGACCTGCGTTGGGGCTTGCATCGGCTGGGGTTGGACGCACCCTCACGGGCCTCCACCCGGGACCTGGTGCGTGCTTACGAGAGGCGCTTGGCAGACCGTAACGAACCGATGGTTTACAGCACCCTGGCAGAGAGGGTGGCTGGGTCCATGGCTGAGCACACCTCGCTCTTCCAAGGCATGGCGATGGCGGTAGAGGAGGCGCGGGCTCGGCGGTCGGACGCAAACCGGTTGCGGGAGAACGCACCGTGGCAGGGCTGGCTCGTGGGGGCGTCCCGGGCGGGCCACGAAGCAGCACTGCTGGCCTGCATCGGCATGGGCGCAGACGCCCGGCTGCCCGATGCCAGCGGCAACACACCACTGCATCATGCGGCCCGGTTTGGTCACTTCTCGCTGGTCACGCCTCTGGTCGAAGCCGGCGCCGACGTGGCGGCCCTCAACGCCCACGGGTGGGCGCCGCTCCACCTTGCCGCCCTCCACAAGCACGCCCGGGCCTGCCTCCACCTGATGGCCCACGGCGCCAATCCTGAGCAGCCAGGGTGGCGGGGGCGGACCCCAACGCGCATGCACCGACATGAGCAAACCCAAGCCCTTTGACGCGCTGGGCGACGTGCCCGGCAGCGTTGCGCCTTCCCAGCCGGTCCGATACTGGCACCGCGCCGTTCTTGCCGGTGCATTCGTTTTTGGCTTGGCCTACGTGGGGAGCATGGGCGTTGCCTGGCTCATCCCGAATCCCGATGGCTCGCTCATCCGCTTCGCCGATGCTTTGAAAGGCGGTCTGGTGACCGCCTACCACTTCCTGACCGTCGGCATCTCGGCTCGCGCCCCGGCACGGGAGTTCATCGAACTGGTGTCCTACCATCACCCAGTGGCGACGTGGTCCCGGATCGGGGTGTCGCTTCTGCTGGCGGCGGGCCTCGGTCTGCGGGTGTTCCTCAAGGCGACCGAGCCGGTGAGCAACACCTGGCACCTGTCCGGACCGCGGTTGTTGGAAGGAAAGGAGGCCGTGGACGAAGCCCGGCACCGCTCGGTAACCCCTAAAGACGCCGAGGCGGATCCCTTCGCCCTGTCCCTCCACCCCGATCTGTTGCTGTCTAAAAAGCATTGGGCGCGCCACGTCCTGATCACCGGCTCGGTGGGGTCGGGCAAGAGCGTCATCCTCAAGCACATCCTGGAACAACTGACGCGAAAGAGGGACGCAAAGCTGTTCCTTTACGACATCAAGGGTGATTTCACGTCGATTTTCAAAAGGCCCATCATCGTGTCGCCCTTCGATGCGCGCTCCCACGTGTGGGACGTCGCCGCCGACGTGCGGACCCCGACCCAAGCGGCGGCGTTCGCCGCCTCTCTCATCCCAGAGGGCGACGGGAACGCCAAATTTTGGAGCATGGCCGCCCAGGACTTGTTGATTGGGTGCGTGCGCGAGCTCCAAAACACCCGGCCTGGCGAGTGGGAATGGCCCGATCTGGCGGCCTTGGTGCGCCGCCCGGCCGCGGAGATGGCCGCAGGCATGCGCCCGCATTACCCCCGCGGTGCCGCACTGGTGCGTGACCCGGAGAGCCAAACCACGTCCAGCGTGCTGTCTTCCCTGGGGGGCTTCACCCGCCTTATCGACGATCTGGCCACCGCATGGCCCAAGGTTGGCAAGCGCCGTTTCTCGATGACCGAGTGGATACGGGACGACTACAACGGGCGCAAGCAGGTCATTGTTCAATCCGGACCGGACCCAACCCTGACGAAGGCCTACATCGCCGCCATGATCAACGTGGCCGTCCCGGATCTCATTGGGCCGGGCTTGCCGGACGACGAGGGCGGGCGTGGGCTCTACTTCGTGTTCGACGAGCTGACCAGCGCCGGGCGCTTGAACATCGATCCCTTGCTGGCGTTGGGGCGCAGCAAAGGCGTGGTGGCCATCATGGCGGTCCAGGATCACTCCCAGGTTGAGCTGGTCTACGGGGACAAGACCGCGCAGGCCCTCTCGTCCCTGGTGGGCACCCACGTGGTGTGCCAAGTGCAGATGGGAGCCACCAGGGACAAGCTGGCCAGCCAGCTCGGCAAGCGGAAAATCGCGTGGCGCGGGCACGAGAACAAGGCCCAGGTCCACGAAGAAAGCCGCGCGTTGGTTTCCAGCGGTGAGCTCACCGACCGGCTGGGTTTCCGCAAAGGCAATCGCTACGGTCCCGAGAAGTGGGGCATCGAGGCGATCGTGCAGATGGGCGGGGACGTGCTGTTGCTGACATGGCCCGGGAAGAGCCATCCAACGGTTCGCGAGGGGCAGGTGGCCGCTGCGTGGACCACCAAGCCAGCCGGACCTGAAGGGCCGTCGCCGGCAACGTCCCCTTCAAACGCTGGCGCGTCGGCCTTCCCAACCACCGCCGAAGGCATCGATGCGGTGCAGCGGGTGTTGACCATGACACCCGAGGAAGTCGACGCGCTATTCTCCCGTTGAACACCATGTAGGGAAGCAAGTATGGCAACGATCACCGTGCCGATTTGGAAGCCAGTCGCCAAATACGCTGTGAAGGCAGCCTTGACCTCGCGTTTTCGGGAGGAGCTGGACGAGGTGGCCAACAATCGAAAGGGCTCCACCAGTCGGATTTTTACTTTGGTCGTCCTGTATCCCGATAACACCAACACGGCGGACCAAAACGCGGTGGCCGTCATGACACAACAGGCGCCACCCAGGATGCTTGGGTATTTGCCACGGGAGGTGGCCGCAGAATATCGGCAGCGCATGGCTCAGGCCGGCTACGAACACATGGTGTCTGCGTGTGAGGCGGTTCTGTCCGGCGGGCTGGTGACCACGGACAAGGTTTACGACTACATCTTGGAAGTGGACCTGGACATGTCCATCGACCCGCATCCGGATCACCTCGTCACTCATCCCGAGATGGTCCGCCATACCGCTGACCCGGAGTTCAAGAAGGACACCGATGGGGCATATCGCTTCAAGTGCTGGATCCCGCACGATGCGGTGGGCCACCTCCATCCGAAACAGCGCACCAAGGGTTGGACCACGGACTCCTGGACCACGGTCAACTACTACCTTAGCAACGCGCAGAGCATCGGCTTGGGTTTCAAGGTGCTTTCGGTGCCCAAGTCCAAGCACGCGGGAGTCTTCGGCGAAGAGCCAGTAACCGCCGTCGTGGAGGAGATAAAACGCCGTTGGGTCACGCTGCGCCTGGAGAAGTAAACCCCCCTTGCGCATTGGTGGTTTTCTGGGACCTTGGTTCAATCAACGTTCCAGGAGGTCCCTGTGATCAATTGCACCCGCATCGATGCCCGCGGCCACAACAAGCGCAACGGCAACATGTTCGACTACATGCTGGCCACCGAGCGCCTATCCATCGACAGCGCCGTGGCTTACTACGCGGGCAGCGGTCCTGATCCGAGGCAGACGCTCAATTGGGGCGGCAGCCTTGCCGCCGAGCTCTGCCTGGAAGGGCAGCCGGTCACCCGCGAGGTGATGGAAAAGCTGGGGAAGGGCTTTTCACCCACCGGAAGGCCGTTGTGCAAAAACGCGGGCAAGGAGGCCCGATTGGTCATCAAGACGGATCGCTGGGGAAACGTGCGGTTGGACGACGACGGCAAGCCGATGGAGAAGTGGGAGGGCGGCCACCGGGTGGGGTTCGATCTGACCATTTCCGCCCCCGGGGACGTGAGCGTGGCGTTTGCCCTTGCGGATGAACGCGAGAAGCTGGCCATCTTGGAAGCGCACCGCCAGGCCTGCGCCGTGGCGATGCGCTACATCGAGAGCAAGGTAGAGACCCGGCGCGGAAGAGCGGGGAAAGACGTTATAGACACCCAGGGGTTGGTGTGGGCAGCCGCCGATCACACAAGCAACCGGAACGTGCAGTGCGATTTGCACACCCACCATCTTGTCTTTGGTGTTTCGAAGGGGGAGGACGGCCGTTGGGGCACGTTTGATGCCATCGAGATCTACCGCCACCGCCATGCGGCCGATCACCTCTACAAGGCCGAGCTCTACAGCGCGATGAAAGCGCTGGGCTATGGGATTCAGCGGGAGCGCGAGGTGGACGTGATAGGGCGCGAGACGGGCCAGATTCTCACCACGATTGCCGGCATCGACCGTGAGCTGGTGCTTCAGACGAAGACCCGCCGCCAGGAAATCCTGGACTACGTCAAAGAACACCCCAACGCCAGCCACGACGAGGCCTGCAAGGCCACCCGCAAAAAGAAGGAAGAACCGCCCTTCGAGCAGGTGGTCAAGGACTGGCAGCAAACCTTCGCCAACATTGCCCGAGAAAGGCCAGACCTGGTTCCCACCACCCAGTCGCTCAAGCAGACCCAAGGCCAGCACCTGGACCCGCATACCTTTGACGAGGTCTTGCAGCGCATGCACGAGAACGAGGCGATGTTCTGCGAGCATGACCTGGTCCGGGAGCTGGGGATGGAGTTCGCCGGGCAAAAGAACGCGGAGGAGATCCTCAAAATGGTGAAGGAGTTCACCGAACAGGACGACCTGGTGCGCGTTAAAGCCGAACACCTCCACAAAGACGACCGTGGCACTCGTTTGGCACGCAAGCACCGGGAGGATCGCTTCTGCGCCACCTGGATGGTCGAATGGGAAGCCGAGATCATCCGTCGTTCGAAGGAGCGGGAGAACGAGACGGACCTGAAGCTGTTCCGCTCCACCGTAGACCGGGAAATCGCCGCCTATGAGAAGCGAAAGGGGTTCACCCTTACCGAAGAGCAGAAGGCTGCCATTGGTCATTTGACCCATGGAACGGCAGGTGTCGGCGTTATGTCAGGGTTGGCCGGGACCGGCAAGACCACCGTGGCCGAGGTCTACAAGCAGTGCTTCGAAGCCGAAGGAAAGCAGTTGATGGGCTTGGCCGTGTCGGGTAAAGCCGCGGCTAAGCTGGAAGAAGAGTCCGGCATGCTCTGCATGTCGGTTGCAAAGTTCTTTTCCCAGCTCCGGCAGGGCAAGGTTGCTCTGACGAAGAATGTTGTGGTGGTGCTCGATGAAGCCGGCATGGTGGCTACCGATGACACCTTGAAGCTCATGACCTACTGCCAGGGGGTCGGTGCCAAGCTTGTCATGCAGGGAGACAGTGACCAGCTTCAGCCCATCGCTGCGGGCAACGGCTTTGAGCTGGCGAAGATTGCCTTGGGCGACACGAAGCTGACCGAAATCCGCCGGCAGAAGAACGCCGGTGACCTGATCACTGCCAACAGCTTCTACGAGCGGGACCACCAGGGGAAGGTCAAGGACATGCGCCGCGGGCACCGCAGCCGCCAAGGCACCCTCGATATGGGTGCGCAGACCCTTCGCAATCTCAAGGAGAGAAATTGCATCGACGACTTCGGCACGGAAAAGCAGGCCATCAAGGCGTTGGTGGACGACTACCTGAAAGACCCCACCCCGATGGACGAGAAGTTGGTTCTGGCCCACACGCGCTCTGAAGTCAAAGCCCTCACCACGGGCATCCGAAAGGGGCTCCAGGAGCAAGGCGTGCTGGACAAAGAGGAGTTCACCTTCCGCTCGATCGTAAAAGGGCAGTGGGAGGACCTGACGCTCTCCCGCCGCGACCGTGTGATGTTCACGGCGACCAACAACGACTTGGGCGTCATCAACGGCACCGAGGGCACGGTTGAGAGCATTCGGAAGGACAAATCCGGTGGCTACGACCTGGTGGTGCGCATCGACTCTTCGAACCCGAAAGAGGACGGGCGCATCTTGAAGTTCAACACCAGCGAGCACAACGCCTTGGCCCACCGGTATGCCATGACCGTTCACAAGGCGCAGGGGCAGGGGAAATCCGAGGTTTACCACCTGGCCACGAACATGGGCATGCTCGACCAGCAGTCGGCCTTGGTGGCGTTCACCCGCCTCACCAAGGGCAGCTACCGCATGTATACGACCGACGAGATGATGGAGCGCATGGCCGAACGGCTGGGAACCGAACGGCACAAGGAAATGGCGCTGAGCGTCGGCTTGTCCGAGACCCAGGCTGCTCCGGTGCGCAACCTGGTCCAGGACGTGGAAGAGCTGTTGGCAGGATTGAAACCGCAAACCCAGGTGCCAATCACAAACGCGGAACGGCGCGAGATGAGGCTTACCCGGTGACGCATCGGGCCAGTGTCAATACGCTGATCACCACCACTACCCACGGCCACCACCCCACGCGTTCGGAAGGCGCTTTGACCGGTGTTCCCAGCTGCCACCGCCGTTGGTGGGCCAACCCGCGCACGTGGGCCGTGGCCCGCCGGTGGGGGTTGACCACGATCCCCGGTGGCTTGGCGTAGATGCGCCATCCCTCCCGGGAGGCCTTCACCCGCCACGCCTGCTCATACGCCTCGGTTTCCGCCCGGGTGGCTGTCACCACCTCCAGCGCATGGAACCGGAAGGGACGGTGCCAGCCGCCTTTGGGGGAGCGGTGCTGCTTCTCCCGCTGCTGGGGGTTTGAGCTTTGGCCGATGTAACAGCCCCCGTCGTCGAACAGCAGGGCGTAAAGGGTGCGGGGCAGGGCGTGATACTTCTCGCTGCGTCCCAGGTTGTGGCGGTGGGTCATGGTCTCTCCGTGAGTAAAACGACCCACTCACGAATAGATCAGAATTTGAAGTTGGCAAGCCTGCTGCGAAGGACGTGAGAGGCCACACGTCGCTTGCGTGTAATCTCTTCGCAGTTCATGGCGAGCATGGGGCGGGCGAGTGACCTTTAAGTTCCCGGTTGGACCTTCCAAGGGGCGTTGCAACATATGCGGGCAGGAAACCGACCTGACCGAAAACCACGTGCCACCCAAGGCGTGGGCTCAAGGCATCGCTCTGAGGGTGTCCAGCGTCGCCGACGCAATCAGTGGAGAGAAGAAGCCGCGGTCCCACAAGATGCCCAATGGTGTTTGCTTCAGGTGCATCTGCAGGACCTGCAACGGCTCGGTGCTTTCTCGATACGACAAGGCACTTGTATCGATGAGCCGGCAGGTGACGGAGATCTTGCGTGATCGAAGCAAGGTCACCTACAACCAGAGCATCCGCATCCAGCCGCAGCTTGTGGCAAGGGGAGTTCTGGGCCACTTGTCATCGGTGGGCTTGAATCGCTACGACGAACGCCACAGCCAGCACCTGTTCGATGACCGGTCAGATCTTCTACGCCAGGTTCGGCTTCACTACTGGGTGTATCCCTACAGTGGTCGAACGGTTCTTCGCGACTTCGGGCTGGGCATCTTGGGCGGGAAAGGCAGTTCGGCGATCTATGTCCTGAAGGCCTATCCGCTGGCCTTTGCAATGGTCTGGAACAGGGACTTTCAGTTCGAGGACTGGCAGCCGCAGAGCTTTGACCCGTTCGCTGGGTTCGAGCCAGACCAAGAGGCGAACCTCCCGCTGGAGTTCGTGGGCCTGCCGGGACAGGTTTGGCCAGAGCACGTCCAGGGGAACACGTTCGCGCTCCTTCATTCCGATGGTGCGTTCGTGGCAACGGAGAAAGGACGGGGCTAGGTTTGGGCGGTTTCGGCTCTTCCGGAGCGGAGGCGCTGCGGATAGCAGCAGCGTTCCAAAGAAAAAGCCCGGGCTGGGCCCGGGCTTTTCATATCGGTCAACGGGGAGCATGGCTCACCGCGCGTTGACCTGTGTAATGTAAGGAGCGCGCTTGCTCCTACAGCAATTGTCGTGTCGTAAATCACCTTGAAGCCCACGCCAAGGGCTCTGCAAAGCGGGTGTTTCTTGAAGCGTGTTGCGAGCGTGTTGCTGTTAGTTGTTTCTTTATTCATTGAAGTGTTCCTGTAATTGTTAGTGCTGCATGTGTCATCTTCCTTTGCGTCGTGGTTGGTCAACCATTCCCTGACGGCTTCTAGGGCAATGGCAAGCATTGGCGTGAGTAGTGCTACGACAGCGGTAATCACTGCAGGCGGGATTGTCAGTCCGGCTCCTACACTGCTTAGCGGTGCAGATGCTACCAGCTTCCAATGCCTTGGTAAATCGTAAGTTATTGTATATAGATACAATTTCAATAAATTGACGCCACGAACAAGGGCCCCGAAGGGCCCTTGCCGAGACACGATCACCTCCTTTTCGCTGCTGATATTCGTTACCAACCGATGGCCCAGGCTGCGCCCACGGCCGTGTCCTGCCCGCTGCGGGAAACCCCGATCGAGAAGGCCGATGGGGATCCGCGTGGGGTGGTCACGTCGCGGGTGTAGCCGATGGAAATGGCGGCTTGGCCGCTGCAGCCACCTACGCCTACGGCCAAGCGGTTGCGGTTCTCCCCATGGATGGCCGACGTCGAGGTGGCCATCTGGGCGTTGGCTTGGGCCATGGCGCAGATACCGCTCACCCGCTTGTCGAGCTGGCGGAAACGGCGGTCCGTCAGGTTCCAGCGGTCGTCTTGCTGCCGCTGGTAATCCCACAATTGGCCACCGTTGATCGCGTCCGAGGACCCTGCGGCGATCGCCCCCGCTGCCACCCCGGTTACCCGCTGGTTGCCGGCGTTGATCCCGGATCTGGTGACCGATGGACCGCCCTGGACAGTGAAGCCGTCGCTGTTGTGGATGGCCTTGGCCACCTGGACCGAGCCCTTTTCGGACAGTCCAACGTTGTCTTTCAAGCCAACGGTTTGGGTGCCGTCCCCGTTGTCAGTGACCTCGATGTTGGCCCCGGCCACCGTGGTGCTGCTTCCTCCGTCCTTACCGTCCTTGCCTGCTGGGCCTTGCGGACCGGTGGGGCCCTGTGGACCGGGGGTGCCACCACCGCCGCCAGGGTTTTGTTCCAGCTGGTGAACGCGCCCATCGAGATCGTAGATGGCACCGGCCACGGTGGTGTAGTTGTTACCGCTGCTCAGCTGGTAGTTCGGCGCCACGATCAAGCCGTTCACCATGGAGGCGCCAGCGCCCAAGGTTTCCACGGCGGTCCGCAGTTGGCTGACGGCCACGGCGTCGTCGTCCGCTTTGCCCAAGGCAACTTGGGTCAAGCGGCGGTTGCCAAAGGCTGCAGTGTCTTCTTCATCGCACGTGGTGTTGGCGCCCACGGCCACGCATCCCCATGCGTTGGCCACGGCACGGGGCCCCAATGCCACACTTTCTGTGGCGTTGGCCGTGGCAGACGCGCCGAAGGCGGCAGAGTAGGGCGCAAACGCCTGTGCCCATGGACCCACGGCGGTGCCGGCCTCGCCGGCAACGCCAGCGCTGTAACCGTAGGCGCCGGCAAAGTCGGCGGTTGCGTTGGCACCGGGCCCCACGGCGGATGCACCTTCGCCCTCGGTCTGGGATGCGGCGCCCAACGCGAGGTTGCGATCGCCTTGAGCATTCGCCCCGGCCCCGAAAGCCGCCGCGCCGTTTCCATCGGCTCTTGCGGTTGAGCCTACAGCGGTCCCGCCATCCCCGAGCGCGCGGGCACTAGAGCCGATGGCCACACCGGTGATCCCGCTGGCCAGGCTGTGCCCGCCAATGGCCACCGCGGAATCGCCGGTGGCTTGGGCTTGGGCTCCGACGGCGACGGCGTAAACCGCAAATGCCTGTGCGCGAGAGCCAATGGCGAGCGCATTTGAGCCCTGCGCTTCGCTCGAGAACCCCAGAGCGGTTGTATGGCATCCGCGAGCGGTGGCGCGATTGCCCACCGCAGTGGCCCCCAGGCACTCACCCGGAACGCCATTTTCATCCACCATTATCCCGCCGTCGGCGAGGGCGTCCGCCCCGATGGTCGTGGCCCCAACGGTCAACGATTGGGCGCGGTCGCCTACCGCAGTGGTCTCGGGTTTGGTGGCAACGGCACCGTTGCCCACTTGAACCTGGGCTTGCGCCGTGCCAGCAACAAGGCCTGCCAGCAAAGCGCAGTGGATGAGGGAGCGTTTCATGGGGTGGCCTCCTGGGTCTGAAATGAGTGAGCGTGTGCACTCACGAATAGATCAGATCCTGGAATGCGCAAGCCCCCCCCCAACGAAACTTCCCGGCGCAACGGCAGGAGGGGCCGTTGCGCCAGGAAGCGGTGGGGCCGACTTTTCCCCACCCCTGTTCTTCTACGACAGGGAAAAAATTCCGCAAGCCCCCTTGCGCGTTTTCGATTCTCCGCTTGCATGGGTGTATCGCTCATGTGAGTAAGGAGGCCTACTCATGTTTCAACGCTTGTTGCTCGCGCTCGCACTGGCCAGCGCACCCGTCTTGGTCCACGCGCACGCGGCAGCCACCGATTCCGTTGAGGTCCACGGGAAGAAGCCTGGGTTTTTCAAACGCCTGTTCCACCGCCACAAAGACGCCCCGCAGTGGGACGGTGTCCAGCCCGAGCTTCGCTCAGCGCTGGAACGCATCGCCTTGCAGATGAAGGACGAGGGCTACGACCTGCGGCTGATGGAGGGCTACCGTTCTAAACAGCGCCAGGCCGAGCTGCTCGCCAGCCAAAAGGGCGTGACCCAGGTGGGGCCAGGCAGCAGCTGCCACAACCACGGTTGGGCCGCGGACATGGTCATCTACAAGCGCGGGCGCCCTTCTTGGGACCTGAAGGACGAGCAGGTGCGGCAGGGCTACCAACGCTTCGGTGAGCTCGCCCAGCAGGCGGGATTGAGGTGGGGCGGGGCTTGGAAGAGCTTCAAGGACATGCCCCACGTCGAGATGCGCAGCGAGTGCCTGGTAGCCATTCGTGGCGGATCTGCCCCCCGCCGATCGCTGCAAACAGTGATTGCCAAGGCCGAGTCAGTGTCTGACGCACCGAAAGCACCCCGTTGGGCCTGGAGCGTCGATTCCGAGCTGGCGCCGGACTGGGCGTGCGAATCCGTGCTTTGCAGTGTGTCGTGGGCGACGGTGAGCCGGCCATGGAGCTATGGCGTAAGGCCGCCGTTGAAAGGACTCCGTCCAGAACCGTTTGCTGAGGCGTCCTGTCCCATGGCCCCAATTGCCCTGAGGCACACATGAGGAAGCGGTCCACCGGATTGCTTCCCTTTTCGGCGGAGAGTGGGGGCGAACGGGTCATCTGCCCTGATCGCGCCGGTTTGGAGAAGATCGAGATTGGCGATCCCAAGGGCGGCAAAAACGGCTGGATCCGTTGCACCGCAAGGGGTATGCTCATCGCGGGCACATTCAAGGGCACCTCCCAGATTCGTGAAACCCAAGCCGTCCAAGGGGTGAGGGCACTTCTCAAGGAAGTCCCACTCTCTCCGCCAGGATTCCACAAGGCCCCTGGCGACAGGGGCCTTCTTGTTTTCTCAAGCTTCTCTACCCGCGACGCCCATCCTTCGGCTTGTTGTGGCACAACGGATAGCTGGAGCACGACCGGAAGGCCCCATGCGGCCCATTGCGGTCCACGAACACGCCCACCTTGCACGCTGGGCAGCGCTCTTCCGAAATGGCCGCACCTGAAATCGCGGTCACTTCCACTGCTCCGTCCTTCACCAGCTCATCCAGGAATGGCGAGTGCTTGCCCTGCAGGGTGAACATCGCAACCGACCGCCGCGCACGCGTGAGCGCGACATAGAACAACCGTCGTTCTTCGCTCAATGGGTAGGTATCGCCGTCCGGCATCGCCAGCGAAAGCACCGGGTCATCCGCACGCAGGCTCGGGAAGCTGCGGTTGATCATGCCCGGCAGGATCACGTAGTCCGCCTCGCGCCCCTTCGATCGATGTGCGGTCAGGAACTCGACGTCCATCGTGCTGCCAAAGGCCGTCTTCCAATCCGAAGGCATCGCACCGCGATCCGCGCGATACCGCCCCAGAACAAAGACCGTCACGCGTCCATTGCGGCCCTGCGCCACCGCGCCTGACAACAGTTGCTGGTGCAGCTTCGAAAGGTACTGGCGAACGCCATCCTGCACCTCCTCACGCCGGTTCATCTGGAACGCCTGCAGCACCGGGCCGACTGCCGGCGCAGCAGAGCGGACCTTCTTGGCCATCTGCGCGGGGTTGCGGCTGATGAAGCGGCTGGAAACATCACACAGTGCCTGCGGGCAGCGGAACGTCTGCTCCAGTTTCAGCACCTGGCCATGCCCCATCCACTCGCGGAATCCGGTCATCACCGAAACGTCGGCGCCAGCGAAGCGATTGATCGACTGCCAGTCATCGCCCACCGCAAACAGATGGCGGCCCGGTTGGCTGACCAGCGCACGGCAGAGGCGCGCACGGGCGCGCGAAGCGTCCTGGAACTCATCAGCCATCACCAGCTCGTAAGGCGATTCGTAGCGGCCCTGTTCCAGCAGCCCGGCCGCCATGTTGAGCATGTCTTCAAAATCGATGCCGTGCTCGTCAGCCAGTGCGTTGTCCCAGGCCTGGAAAACAGGGCTGGCGATCTCCAGGAAGCGTCGATGCCGTTCCTTGAACTGATCTTCGGGCATCTGCCGCAGGCGCGCTGCCATATCGTCCAGCGTCAGGCAGTTGCTCTTGGCGTGCGCAATGAAGGTCCGCATCAAGCCGATCAGGTCGGCATCGGGCATCGGCCTGGCACCCTGGTCAGGCAGCTCGCGATCCGGGTTCGGGTCGAGTTCGACACCAGACGCACCCAGCCGCTCGGCCAGATCCTGCAGGGCCTGTCCACTGCGCAGGCCGAACGACGTCGTTTCGACCACTGCGGTGCCGCGTGCCGCATGCTGCGGCCGCTTCCAGTGCATCCCTTCGTTGTAGTTGGGAAAGTGCTTCGGCGGCTGGCCATCGGCATCCAGCGCAAAGTGCTCGTGACAGAGCCGGGCGTCCGGATAGTAGAAGTCCGGGCGATACTGGCGATGGGTATCCGTCGCGGTATCGAACTCGTAGCGCCGCTCGTAGTCATACGCCACGCCGTTGTAGAACAGCCAGTTGGCGATCACGCACTCTTCCAGGCTCTTTACCCGCTCGCCCTGCAGTGTGCGGATGTAGGGCGTGCCATCGCGGTCGTAGCCATCGGCCTCCATTTCCGCGCCGAATGGCGGCAGGTCGCGCCCGAACACCAGGCGGAACATGTCCCACTGGGTGCGGAAGTGGGTCGAGCGATCCTTCAGGTCGTCCACCAGGTCGGCCAGCTTGTTGAAGCCCAGCGCCGCGTCGACCGCCCATTCCGGGATATCCGGCTTGCGCCCCGTGGCCTTGGCGATGATGGACAGGCCCAGGGCGTGAAAGGTCCGGGCCTCCACTACGGTGTCGCCCATGCCGAGCCGGCTGAAGCATCGCTGTGCGCGCTCCTGCAGCTCCTGGGCGGCATCCTTGTTGAAGGCGAGCATCACGATCCGTTCGGGTTCGACAAAGCCGCGATCAATGGCATACGCGGCCTTGGCGACCATCGTGGAGGTCTTCCCGGAGCCGGCCGCGGCCACGACCTGCACGCGGTTGTCGAAGCAGATGACGGCGCGAGCCTGCTCCTCGGTCAGCGGCCTGCTCTCGACCCGGTCCAGGATGGGCTTGGCCAGACCCAGTTCGCGGGTCGCCATTGCCTCATTGGCGTCCGCCCACACGGCGGGCCAATCCAGCTGCCAGTCGTGCAGTGCGTCCAGCGCCATGCGGTGGCCGGGCGCGTGCAGGTCGTCGTGCACCTCCTCGTCGAGGAACAGCTGCTCGAGCTCGGCTGGCGGGAGGGGCAGGGTGGGGCGGTCGGCCAGCAGCGCCTGCTGCTGTTCGTGCGTGATCCAGCGGCGGCCGGTGGTGCCTCGGTCGGTAAGCGCATCTGCCTCGGCCAGCCACGCCTGGATCTGCGCCAGAACGCGCTCAAACAGTGCCTTGCGCCCCCGCCTGGAGCGCGCGAAAAGCACGTGCTGCACGGCAGCCGCAAGCCGGGAGCCCTGGCTGTTGGGCAGCCCATCCACGGACAGTGCCTCACCGCGCTCGGTCGTCAGTTCGACCCGGGACCAGAGTACGCCGCGAACGACCCGCACGCTGTGTTCGTTCGCTACATGCTGGCGGTACTGCCTGCCGTCGATCAAAAGCGCGACCTGTTCGCCATCCAGCCGCAACTGCCAGTCCGGCGAGCGGGTCACACGCTGGCCCCAGCCCGAGGGGCGCCATTCCATAGACATCCAGATACTGCCTTGCGTACGTCACCGGGCGTAAAGCGCCCTTGCCGACCCATGATAAGGCGGCTTGGCATGGCACGCTGCGTTTCCGGTCACTCGCACACGCGCGCCAGCGATGGCATTGCACCCTCGCCAGCGCGACAGGCGTCAGGCGTTCACATCCACGACGATGCGGCCGCGCACCTTGCCGGGGATGATCTGCTCATAGACATCCAGCACCTCTGCCAGGCCGATCTGCTGCACGGTGCTTTCCAGCTTCCGCGGATCCAGGTCGGTCGCGAGCCGATCCCAGGCGCGCTGGCGAACCTCTTGTGGCGCATTCACCGAATCGATGCCAGCAAGGGTCACATTGCGCAGGATGAAGGGCAGCACCGAGCCGTGCAGCGCATCGCTCTGGGCCAGGCCACAGGCGGCCACGGCACCGCGGTACTTCGTTTCGGCGATGGCATTGACCAGCGTCGTGCCGCCGGCCACATCCACCACGCCGGCCCAGCGCTCGGCACTCACCGGCCGCTCGCGCGGCTCCGAAAGCTGCGCACGATCGATGATCTCGGCCGCACCCAGGTTGTGCAGATAGTCGGCGTGCTCCGGTCGCCCGGTGGCGGCCACCACGCGGTAGCCCAGCTTCGAGAGGATCGCCACCGCGATCGAGCCGACGCCGCCGTTGGCGCCGGTGACCAGCACATCGCCCTGTGCAGGCGCCACCCCGGCATGTTCCAGGGCCAGCACGCACAGCATCGCGGTGTAGCCAGCGGTGCCGATGGCCATGGCGTCGCGGGCTGTCAGGTTGTCGGGAATCCGGTTGAGCCACTCGCCCCGCACGCGCGCGCGCTGGGCCAGGCCGCCGTGGTGGCCCATGCTCAGGTCCCAGCCATTGAGCACGACGCGATCGCCTGGCTTGAAGTTGGCCCTGCTGGATTCCAGCACTACGCCTGCCAGATCGATGCCGGGAATGAGCGGAAACGTCCGGATGATCGGACTCTTGCCGGTGAGGGCAAGCGCATCCTTGTAGTTGAGCGTGGAGTACTCGACCTGTACCAGGACGTCGCCGTCCATCAGGTCGGCCTCGTCGAAATCGACCAGCTCGGTCGAGAGCTGGTTGTTCGTCTTGCGGGTCAGCAGTGCTTTGAACGTCATGGATGGCCTCACATTCATGGGATGGGGCCATGCTAGGCTCGCGCCTCTATCGCAACAAGAACGACGATTTTCCGTAGGTACTATGGTTTTCCGGAGTATGCATGCGTAGCAAACGGTGGGACGGCAAGAGTGGTTGCGCGGTGGAAGTCACGCTGTCGGTCATCGGTGGCGTGTGGAAGCCGATCATTCTGTTTCACCTGATGACCGGCAAGCGGCGTTTCATGGAGCTGACCCGGCGGGTGCCCAATGCCACCCAGTCCATGCTCACCAGTCAGCTGCGTGAACTGGAAGCAGATGGCGTTGTGATCCGCCACGTATACCCGGAAGTGCCGCCGAAGGTGGAATACGAGCTGTCCGAGTTCGGCCGCACGCTGGTGCCGGTGCTGCTGGCCATGCGCGAGTGGGGAGAAACCTATCGCGGCCATGGAAGTACGGAAGGCGATTGCCAGGGTTGAAGACACTTCCGGTTCCACTGCGGCGGCGCATTCCGGCCGGATGCGCTCGCGCTTACACGCAATACGGATGGGTTGAATGACACCACCCGTAGCGGCTGGAGCGATGCCCCTGGCAGGAGGGGCACCACGGGTACTACGGAGCAGCTTTCGGTTGACGCGGATCGGCAATGATCCGCGAGGGGGATCCATACAGCACCAACACCTGCGTGCCGGTGCTGAACACCGGGTCCGGGCCCTGCACAACGGTCATCAGATTGCCGTTCTCCGTCTGCACCACGTACTCCAGGCCCTTGGCCTGGGAGAGTGCGCGTTCAGAGGCCGCACCGGCAATCGCGCCTGCCACCAGGCCGCCAATGGCGCCGATGGCCGCTGCCTGGTCGCTGCCGCCGATGGTGGAGCCGGCCACCCCGCCAGCCGCAGCGCCGGCAACGGCTCCGCCTCCCTGCGAACCGTCGATACTGACCGCGCGAACGCTGATGACCGTACCGCCCACCGTGCGGTTGACCTGTCCCACCGAGCCGATGGAGTAACTGTCGGTGCGCACGTTGGGTGCGCAGGCCGTCAGCATTGCCGCCACCGAAGCGGTCAGCAACGGGCGTCTCACGGCGCTTCCTGCTTGTTGGGGAACATCGGCTTGGTGATGTCCACGGTCTCCAGCGCCTGCAGGAACTGGGCGATGTTGTTCTGCGCCGAGCGGCTGATGGATTCGCGAGCGCGAATGACACCGGCAAATGCATAGTTGAACGGCACCTCGCCGGAAGCGCTGACGTCCTGGGTGTAGACGATGCTGCCGGTGGCACGATCGATCAGCTCATAACGGGCGATCGTCTTTGTGGTCATCGATGCCCCGAAACTGGGAATGTCAATGGCCAGGATCTTCACCGACAGGCTCAGCTTCACCGGTGCATCGTCGCGGAACACCGCCATTTTGTTCAGTGCTTCGGTCAGCGCGTTCTGCCACATCTGCGGCACTTCGTGCTGGGCCTGCGCCGGGATCTTGCCTTTGGCCTCGTCCGGGCGTGCCAGTGTGACCGTCAGCGACTTCAGCTCACCGTCGATCTTCTTGCTGCTGACCCCGACGTTCGGCACCGAGAAATTGAGCGGCGGATTGGTGGTGCAGCCCACCAGCGACACAGCGAGGATCGCTGCGAACAGAAACTTCTTCATCCATTTTCCCCTGTGGTTACGCTGAAACATCCATGGTGTGTCTCGTGCTCGTCCGCAACGTCCGTGCTGCACCGCGTGCTTTGCCGCCGGCGACCTGCTGGTGTGGCTGAACGCGCGAAAGCATACCTGAATCGGGGGCGCATGCGCGGCCCGCCCCGCGGCTCGCCTGAATTCCTAAAAGGGGGGACCGGAGCAATGGCTCAGAAGCGGTAGGCCGCCTGCACATACACCCGTCGCGGCTCGCCCGGGAAATGCCCGTTGCGCTCGATGAAGCCGCTGGCCGCGTACACCTTGTCGAACAGGTTCTTGACGTTGGCCTGGAACTGCCACTGCTTCCACGTGGTCTTCCAGCTCATGTCGAACGCCGTGTAAGCCTTGACCGTCTGCCCATCCAGGCTGACACGCTGGCCCACATGGTCGGCGCCGAAGCCAATGGCCGAATTGATCGACGGCAGGTCGTAGCGCGTCCACAGGCCGAGCTTGTTGCGTGGCGCATTCGCGAAGCGGTCTCCGGAGGCATTGGTGATGCCGTTCGGGCCGGCATCCTTCACCCGTGCGTCGTTGTAGGCGTAGGTCAGGTTCACCACCCAGCGCTCGGTCACGTCGGCCAGCAGGTCCAGTTCCATGCCCGTGCTGCGTACCAGGCCCAGCGCGGCCAGCTGGTTCACACCGTCCCGCACTTCGCCGGTGGCCTGCACGATCTTGCTGCGGTCGATGCGGTAGGCCGCCATGTTCAGGGTCACACGGTCGGCCAGCAGGGATTTCAGGCCGATTTCCCATTGCCTGCTGCGCTCAGCGTCGAAGGGCCCACCGGCTGCCGGATTCTGGTTGGCGGCACTCTGCGGCACGAAGCCGCTGGCGATGTTGGCATACAGGTTCACGCCGTCCCGGACGGTAAAGGTACTGCCCAGCCGCCAGCTGAGGTCGTTGCCATCCACGCTGCCACCAGTGATGCGATCGTCGTCCTGGAAACCATCCCAACGCAGTCCGGCCAGCACATGCCAGCGCGTGCCCAGTGCCAGCTCATCCTGCAGATAGCCACCGTAACGCTTGCTGCGGGTGGCGGTGCTGCGCCAGGGCAGGGCGACCAGGTTGTAGTCGTGCCAGGTGCTGGCGCCATAGACCGGGTTGAACAGATCGATGCCGCGCACCGGACCGGCGCCGCGTGCCAGGTCGGCACTGTTGGCGGTCTGCGCGGTGAAGTCGGCGTCGAGCTGGTAGACGTCGGCGCCGAACAGCACCTTGTGTTCGATACGGCCGGTGTTGATCCGCCATACGGCATTGCCGCTGGCGGTGAACGCCTCGTTGTCGCGGATCTGGTTGCGCAGCTGGCGCGTCATCCACTCGGCCACGCCATCGCGGTCACGGTCGATCAGCCCCATCGGTTCGTGGTACATCTGGTGCTCGTTGTTGCTGAACCAGCGCGCAGCAATATCCACGTCCAGCGTATCGAGCGGTGCGAAGCGATACTGCGCCAGCGCCACCCTGGCGCGCATGTCGAGGAAATCACTGGCCTCGTTGTGGTTCCATCGCCGGTCGGTCAGGAAGGTGCCGGCATCGTTCACTGGGACGCCCCGGAGCCGGTTGCCGCCCAGGTTCTGGGTGATGTCGGTGAACTGCAGCACCAGCTCGCCGGTCTGGCCAACGTCGAAGGCCAGTGATGCATCGCCGATCACGCTTTCGCTGTCGGCGTTCCAGCGCACGCCCTGCTCGGTGTCGGCATAAAGGCCGGCGCGATAGCGGATGCTCCCGCTGGCATTCAGCGGGCCGGTGCCTTCTATCGATCCGGCGCGGAAGTCCTTGTCGCCTGCCTGCAGTTCGATGCGGCGTTCGGCGGTGGCCTTGGGCTTGCGCGTCACGTAGTTGATGACACCGCCCGCATCACCACCGCCGTACAGCGCACCGGCCGGGCCCTTCAGCACTTCCACGCGTTCGATGTTGAACAGTTGCGGCACCGAGAAGCCTGCATAGGGATCGCCGCGCAGGCCGTCGTAGAGCACGTTTTCCTGGCGGAACCCGCGCAGGGTGACGCCGGCATAGCTGAAGAAGCTGATGCCGCTGATGCTGCGATACAGGTCGGTGACCTGACGCGCGGCCTGGTCGTCGATCAGCTCGCGCGGCACGACCTGGATCGACTGAGGGACCAGTTCCAGAGGCGTGTCAGTGCGAGTGCCGACAGCGGCATCGTTGGCGCGGTACAGCGTCTGCGCGCGGCCGCGGACTTCGACCTTGTCCAGATCCTTCGGGGCGTCGGCTGGGGTTTGGGAGGCCAATGCAGGCGTCGCCAGGGAAAGGGACAGCGCCGCGCAGAGCGCGTTCTTCAGAAGGGCGGGAAGGGGCATGAGGGAGTCAGGATGGGCTGCAAATGAGAAAGATTAGCATTTGCAAAGGTTCGTGGCCCATCCCCCCTGGTGCGCTGTGGAGACGCAGGCTCGGGTGGGTGTACGGTGTGCCCGGCAAAGCCACCCGCACACCGGTGCGGCCCCGCACGTGCCATCAGCGGTGCGAGGTCGGCGACAAAGCGTCCGCGCTGGAGTCCACACTGGAACGCGGATTCGGTTCGCTTCAGCAACGCGCCCGCTAGGGCGATGCCACCACGGCCTGCGCGCGGCGCGCGGCCTCGGTCATTACCGAGGCCAGCTGCTTCAACGAGTAAGGCTTGCGCAGCAGGGTAAAGCCGTGGCCCGGATCCCGGGCAAGCAACTCGCTGTAGCCGCTGGTGAGGATGATGGGGAGCTCTGGCAGGCGGTCGCGGATGGTGCGGGCCAGATCCAGGCCGTTCATGCCCGGCATCACGACGTCGCTGAACACCACGTGGAAGCGCGAGGCATCCCGTTCCAGCTCCGCCAAGGCCTCGTCTGCATTGCGCGCAAGCATCACGCTGTAATCGAGCTCGCGCAGGGCGCCAACCGCAAATTCGGCCACGTCGACGTTGTCTTCCACCACTAGCACGCAGACGCCGTGGCCATGCTGCAGCCCCGATTGCGCCGCCGGCCGTTCCGTCGTTTCTCCTGCCTGCGCCAGCGGCAGGTACAGCGTAAAGCGGCTACCGGCGCCCGCCTGGCTCTGCACGTCCACCTCGCCTTCGGACTGCTTGACGAAACCGAACACCTGGCTGAGACCGAGCCCGGTCCCGGCACCGACGCTCTTGGTGGTGAAGAAGGGTTCGAAGATGCGGTCGACCACTGCAGGGTCGATGCCTGCGCCGGTATCGGTGACACTGATGGCAGCAAAGTCGCCCTTCATCGGGGCGGCGAAGCGCACCGAAGGCACCGCAGTGACCTGCTCCACTTCGATGGTCACCCTGCCGTGCCCGTCGATCGCATCGCGGGCGTTGACCGCGATGTTGATCAATGCGGTGTCGAGTTGGGTCCGGTCCAGCAGCACCGGCAACGGCGTACTGGGCAACGACAACGATACCTGGATGCGCGCGCCCAGAACCGTGGTGATGATATCCGAGAGCGCGCGCACGCTTTCGCACAGATCGAAGACCTCCGGCGACAGGCTCTGGCGGCGCGAAAATGCAAGGAGTTGCGCGGTCAGCTTGGTGGCGCGGTCCGATGCTGCTGCAATGGCCTGGATGTAGCGGCGTCGGTTGTCATCTGCCGGCCACGTGTGCAGGAGCATGTCCACCGAACCGGTGATGACCTGCAACAGGTTGTTGAAGTCGTGCGCCACGCCGCCGGTAAGCTGGCCGATCGCCTCCAGCTTCTGCGACTGGCGCAGCTGCTCGCGGGCGCGTACCAGTTCCAGGTGGGCTTCCCGCGCCTGCTCGGTGATCGCCGCGACCTGCCGGCTGTGCAGGTCGCGCTCGATCACCCGTTCGGTCTGCTCGCTCACCACGCACAGGATGCCGGCCACACTGCCGCAGCCGACGCGCAGCGGTGAATAGGAGAACGTCCAGAACGTTTCGCGCATCGAGCCGTCGCGATCCATCATCAATGGCAGGTTCTTGAAGCTGCGGCTGGTGCCGGCAAAGGCATCGTTGACCGCCTGCGCAACGTCCGGCCACACATCGGCCCAGACATCCTCCAGGCGGTTGCCCATCGCGCCGTGCAGCTTTCCTCCCAGCAAGGGCAGGTAGGCATCATTGAAGAAGAAGGCCTTGTCTTCCTTGCCCCAGGCGAGCCAGAGGGGTTCGGGCGAATCAAGGATCATCGCCAGCAACATGCGGAGCTCGGCCGGTGCGCTCGCGGCAGTGGCCGAACGCGCCCAGTCACTGTCCTGCAGCAGTCGGTAGGCAAGCTGCTCAGGCGCCGAGACGGGCAGGGGAAAGGGATGCATGGCCGCCATTGGCGCAGGAAGGTGGCGCAGCATAGCCGAGTGGATGTCATGGCGCCCTGCACATCACCGGCATGAAGGGCATCACCACTTCGGTTGACGGGGCAGCGTTGCACCTCTGTCCTGCAGGTTGCCGCGATCGGGACCGCCGCGCGCTGCTCACTACGCCCGCGGACTCTGCCCCTGGCGGAAGGTCGCGAAGGCGGCCTGATCGCCGCGTCTAGTCCTCACGTGCGGTCCGCGCGGCGAGGGCGTCGCGGCCGGCGTCGGTGAGATCGATATCCCCGTCTTCCGCCTGTACCGCCAAACCCGCGTTGACTGCCCACGTCGCCGCGTCGCCGCGCACCGGTTGCGCAGCGGCGATTGCCTCCAGGATCTCCCGCTGTTGCGCCGTCATGCCCATGAGCCGGCCCTCAGATGCCCAGCAACGAGGTCGGTTGCCAATCCGACAGCCTGGCGTGGCTGACCGGTTGGTGGCAGCCGCACTCGTCGCAGCGGAACAGTGCTCCACCCGGAAGGTGAACCAGATTGTCTTCGCTGGCCGAACTGGTCGAGGAGCAATGCCGGCAGGTAACAGTGAGCGCAGTGATGCGCTGCACGCCGCCGGACAGATCGAACACGGCCTCGAATGCGCGAATGACAGGATGGGCAGTGTCCGGCATCTGGATCTCGACAGGGCAGGGAGGTTGGGAGATCGCATCGTCGCGCGTTGGCTGTGATGGCGCAGTCAGCCAGATGCATGGACACGATCAAGACAGGCGCGGCAATGGGGAGCGGTTCCTTTTCAGGGATCCTTTCCAATCAGGTCCCACGGCTTGTCACAGCCGTCGCGCTCGCTTGATCACACTCCACGCCCTTGTTGCAGCGGGTCCCGCAGGACAATGAAGGCGACAGAAGAAGTCCCGCCCTGCCGGCTCAGGCGATGCAGATCATCAGTACCGTGCACAGCACCAGCATCAGCACGAACACACGCCGGCTCAGCGCCAGGCACGCCAGATAGGCGGCCAGCGCCCATGCAGCCAGCAGCGCGCAGGCCACCAGCCACAGCCCGATGGCCATCACCGATCCGGCCGCCAATGCAGATAACGCGATGGCCTTGAACAGCGCCACGCCCAGCACACTGCCCAGCATGCCGGCCTGCAAGGCAATGGCATCGTGGTGGGCAGGAACGCGGTGGTGGCGCATTGCGGGTCCGGTGCAGGCCGAGGGGGCGTCGGCTGCACTTTGCCCAAAGGCACATCCACGAAATGTGTTCATTGCACTCGAAGCGCGTGGTCGAGCATCCTTGGTGGAACACCCCTCGGCAGATTGCAGGTGCTGCCGGTACGAAGCGCCGTGCTGGTCAAGGCGCTGGCATCCACTGGCCTGTGAATGCCGGTTCTTCAGTGGCTGCCGGCGACGGCGGCCTTACGCTTCCTGTCCAGTGACACCGCCACGCACCACAGCAGCAGGCCGCCAATGGCAGTGGCCGCACCGACATAGCCGGTGCTGGCCGGGCTGAAGCCGGCGCTGATCGCCATGCCGCCCAGCCAGGGGCCGAGCGCATTGGCGGTATTGAACGCGGCGTGGTTGGAGGCGGCCGCCAGCGTCTGTGCTTCACCGGCCACGTCCATCAGGCGGGTCTGCAGCACTGCCGCCAGCGCGCCCATGGTGCCGACGGTGATGATCATCGGGCCGATCGTCCACACGGACTGCGCGGCCAGCGGATACAGCAGCAGCATCAGGATCGACCACAGCAGGACCACGGCGGCGGCCTTGAAGTGGAACCTGTCCACCAGCCAGCCACCGGCGATGTTGCCAATGATCGCGCCGATGCCGAACACGCCCACCGCCAGCGGCATCCACGATTCGGCCACGCCGGTGACCTGCACCAGGGTCGGAGCCAGGTAAGTGAACACGCAGAACATGCCAGCGAAGCCGACTGCGCCGATCGCCAACGCCAGCCACACCTGGGACGTGTTGAAGGCGCGCAGTTCGCGCATCGGCGAGGTGCGCACCTCGTCCGGATCCGGCAGCAGGAAGCGGGCGATCATCGCCACGGTGGCGATGGCCAGCACGCTGACCAGGGCAAAGGCGGTGCGCCAGCTCAGCTGCTGGCCCAGCCAGGTGGTCAGCGGGTTGCCGACCAGGATTGCGATCGACAGGCCCAGCAGCACCCGCGACATCGCCTGGCCGCGCTGGCCGGCAGGGCTGATCGCCGCGGCCACCAGCATCGCAACGCCGAAGTAGGCGCCATGCGGGAGGCCGGCGACGAAGCGTGCCGCCAGCATGGTGCCGTAATTGGGTGCCAGCGCGCTGGCGAGGTTGCCCACCGCGTAGAAGCCCATCAGCGCCAACAAGAGCTTGCGGCGCGGGAAGCTGGCACCCACGAAGGCGAGGATCGGCGCACCGACGACAACGCCGATGGCATAGGCGCTGATCAGGTGACCGACCTGCGTTTCGGAGATCGACAAGCCGCGACTGATCTCCAGCATCAGGCCCATGCTGGCGAACTCGCTGGTCCCGATGGCGAAGCCACCCAGAGACAGGGCGAGGATGATCAGGGTGCGCTGACGGGGCGTCAGCCGCGCAGCCAAGGAAGAGGTGGGGCTCATGCGGGGGCGCGACGGGGCGGGGGAGCCCCCCATTGTACTGCTGCACCGCAACAAGGGCAGCAGCGCTCAGGTAAATCAGCGTTCGATCAGTGACACGCCGCCCCCCGCTGTCCGTGCGGCCTGGTCAGATGCCCAGCGCTGCCCGGGCGTGCGCGCACTTGCAGCGCAGGCGCCCGGGCAGCGCCGCGTCGAGCATCGCCAGGCGCTGCGGATCGGCGTTGTCATCCAGATCGGCCCGCTTCACCTTCAGTGCCAGCGGTGGGCGGCAATGCGCGCGTAGTAGCTGTCCGCGTCGGGGGCCGCGGCGCGCTTGAGCAGGTGCAACGCCTCGCGCAGCGGGGCGGGGAATGCCTCGATGCGTGCGGCAAACGCCGGGCAGTCCTCGGCCACATCATGCAGCCACGCCACCACTTCGGCGTCATCGTCGCCGCGCACCGCAGCCGCCACCCGTGCCACATGACCGATGTAAGGCTGGCCGGCCTTGTCCATCTGGCCGGCGTGCGCCTCGGTGGCCAGGGTGCGGGCAAGTGCTACCCAGTCCATATCGGTCTCCTTGGATATCGGCGCGCAGTTTCGCGCAAAAGCAGGGAGCGGTTGTCGATGCGGCGATGACACTGCGATGGGCATGATGGCTGGGCAGGGGCGCGGCGTCACCCCGAGGAGGAGGAGTTCGATGCAGGAATTCAGGCATGTGCTGGAAACCCGTGGCCGCTACCAGCTGGTAGCGGTGTCCCACGAGCCGGTGTACGCTCCGGGCGATGTGGTCGGCCATGCGGTCGTTGCCGACGATGGGGATCGTCTGACCGGCCTGGTATCGCTGGCCGAAGCGCGCCAGTTGCTGTTGCAACGGGTGCGTGAAGAGGGCGAAGAGCCCGGGCTGGAGAACGAAAATCACCTGCGGAAAAAGGCGTCGCGCTGGCGCCGCCGCTAGGCCGTCGCGCCCTCGTGCGCATCATGGAGGATTCGGGTGTTGCCCAGTAAGAAGTATCTGCTCATCGCCATCATCACGCTGGCGACCCTGCTGCTTGGTTTCGTGTTTTCCGGCTACCTGACGCTGCTGTTCCTGGGCCTGGATACCAAGCTGTTCACCTGGAACACCTACTACCAGTACTTCAACGTGCTGGACCAGCCACAGGTCTCGCCCTTCGTTGGCAAGATCCGATGGGCCGGCTACGTGGGCTTCGGCCTGCCGCTGCTGGTATTGGTGGTGACCGGCCTGGTGCTGCTGGTGAAGAAGGACAAGCGCTCGCTGCACGGCGATGCACGCTTTGCCACCGGCGCCGACCTGGCCAGGCATGGCATGTTCAAGAAGACCGGCCAGAGCATCGTGGTCGGCAGCCATGGTGGCAAGCTGGTGCGCCTGGATGGCCAGCAGTTCGTCATCCTGGCCGCGCCCACCCGCTCGGGCAAAGGCGTGGGCGTGGTCATCCCGAACCTGCTGGAGTACGGCGAATCGCTGGTGGTGCTGGACATCAAGCAGGAAAACTTCGACCTGACCAGCGGCTGGCGCGCCAGCCAGGGTCAGGAAATCTACCTGTTCAATCCTTTCGCCGAGGACCGGCGCACGCATCGCTGGAATCCGCTCAGCTACGTCTCCGACGATCCGGCGTTCCGCGTCTCGGACCTGATGAGCATCGCTGCGATGCTGTATCCGGATGGGGCCGAGGACCAGAAGTTCTGGGTCAGCCAGGCGCGCAACGCGTTCATGGCCTTCACCCTGTACCTGTTCGAGAACTGGGACGACGAGCGCAGCAGCGGTTTCCCGGGGGGCGCCGGCACGCCCACGCTCGGCGCGGTGTACCGGTTGTCCTCCGGCGACGGGACCGACCTGAAGAAGTACCTCAAGACCCTGTCGGAGCGGCCGTTCCTCAGTGCCAACGCACGTTCGGCCTTCGCCAACATGCTGTCGCAGGCGGACGAGACCTTCGCATCGATCCTGGGCACCTTCAAGGAGCCGCTGAACCCCTGGATCAACCCGGTGCTGGACAAGGCCACCAGCAGCAACGATTTCCTGCTGACCGACGTCCGCAAGAAGAAGATGACCATCTACATCGGCATCCAGCCGAACAAGCTGGCCGAGAGCCGGCTGATCATCAACCTGTTCTTCAGCCAGCTGATCAACCTCAATACCAAGGAACTGCCCAGGTCCAACCCGGACCTGAAGTACCAGTGCCTGCTGCTGATGGACGAATTCACCTCGATCGGCAAAGTCGAGATCATCGCCTCGGCGGTGTCCTACATGGCTGGCTACAACATCCGCCTGCTGCCGATCATCCAGAGCATGGCCCAGCTCGATGCCACATACGGCCGCGAAGTCTCGCGCACGATCATCACCAACCATGCCCTGCAGATCCTGTACGCGCCGCGTGAGCAGCAGGATGCCAACGACTATTCGGACATGCTGGGCTACACCACGGTGCGCAAGAAGAACGTCACGCATGCCAGAGAGAAGACCCACAACTTCACCGAAGAGCGGCGTGCACTGATGCTGCCGCAGGAGCTGAAGGCGATGGGGCCCGACAAGGAAGTGTTCCTCTACGAAGGCATACCGCATCCGGTGAAATGCGACAAGATCCGCTATTACAAGGATCGCTATTTCACGTCCAGACTGCTGCCGAAGGTCGATGTTCCGATGCTTAACGTCTAATTCACGACGCTAAATTTGTGACTTGGATTCATATTCACTGAAGTGAAAACGTGAGGTAAGTCAAGAATTCGGCATCTGTTCATAGATTTTCAGACTTGTCTGACATGGAATTGACGCGTGGTTGTGCGACCCTATGTCTGTCGTCCAGAAATGTGTGCTGGATGTCAAAGATGTGGCAGTAGGGTGGCCAGGAGTTTGTGCCATGGAAACAAGGATGGTTTCGACGTTGGTGAGGTATGCGGGTGGGTTGTCGGCTATGTCCGGCGGCCCCGCAACTTGGTTGGCAGCCGTTGGCTGCAGGGGAGCCGGAGTGGGTGTGCCGCACGCAGCGCATCCCTCCGATTCCGGCGTGCGCGATGCAGCGCCGGACGACCAGGGGACCAATGCTCGGGACTGCTTTTTCGTACGTCAAAGTGAAGCCCGTATGAATCAGGCGTTTATCGCGAAAATGTCCATCGCCGCAGTGGCGGCGCTGATGGTGGCCGGTTGCGCCACCAAGTCCGCTCCGGATTTCGGAGGCCGCTGGAAGCCGGTCAACCGCTTTGCTGCGACGACGACCGAAATTCCGCTGTACTCCAGCTACGTCTACCAGGCCTCGCCGATGGATGGCACGCTCAAAGCCATGCTCGAGCGCTGGGCCAAGGATTCCGGGCGCACGCTGGACTACCGCCTCAGCTCGGATTTCACTCTGTATGGCGCGGTCTCGAACATCGACACCACCAACGCACAGCAGGCCGTGATCGATCTGACCGCAGCCTATGCGGCGCAGGGCATCTCCGTCTCCATCGTTGGCAACCAGATCGTTGTGCAGAGCGCTGGCTCGACGCCGACCGCGTCGGCGCAGGGCGCTGATTCCAACAGCGGCACCTGAGTCCACCTCGAAATCATCGAACGTGCCGCTCCCCGCGCCTGTCGCAGGGGTGCCACGCCCATTGATGTTTCAGCAGTACGGAAGAATCCATGTTCCGCAAGAAGGATCCCGGCAATAGCCCCAAGGTCGAGCAGTCGGTCGCCAAGGCGGTCAGCTACGAGATCACCGTGGCCGACATGGCACGCCGCAGCGAGCGGCGTGCATGGTGGGTCGCCACAGGCTCATTGCTGATGTCGCTCGCACTGGCGGGCGGCTACTACTACATGCTGCCGCTGAAGGAAAAGGTGCCGTTCCTGGTGATGGCCGATGCCTACACGGGTACGGCGACCGTCGCGCGGTTGAGTGGCACCTTCCAGGGCGAGACGATCACCACCAACGAAGCGATCAATCGCAGCAACGTCGCCCAGTACGTGCTCGCGCGCGAATCGTATGACTCGGCGGTGATGGGCCTGCGTGACTGGGAACTGGTGTTCGTGATGTCCACCGATCCGGTGGCGCAGTCCATGCGTGTCCGCTATGCCGGCAACAATCCGCAGAACCCGTTCGTGATGTACGGTCGCGAGCGCGCCATCCGGGTCAAGATCCTCAGCATCACGCCATTGGGTGCCGAGCCGAACGGCAGCTTCCGCGGCGCTTCGGTGCGCATCCAGCGCAGCCTGCTGGACAAGCGCACCGGCGTCTCTACCTACCTGGACAACCAGCTGGTGACGATGCGCTTCGAGTACAACCAGAACCTGGCGTTGTCCGAACAGGATCGCATCCTCAATCCGCTGGCCTTCCAGGTCACCGAGTACCGCGTCGACAACGACTATTCGCGTGGCGTGCCGGTGCCGGATGACGGTGCCATGCAGGCGCAGGCGCAGCAGGCCGCACAGGCGGCGCAGCAGGCACAGGGTGTCTACGATCCCAACAATCCGGCCGCAGCCACCATGATCGACCCGGCCACCGGCCAGCCGGTCGCGGTGCCAGCCAACGGCCAGGTACCGGGCCAGGCAATGCCGGGACAGCCTGTACAGGGCCAACCGATGCCGGGTCAGCCGGTGCAGGGGCAAGCAATGCCGGGGCAGGCCATGCCCGGACAGCCGGCCATGAGGCCGGCGCAGAACAATTCCACCGGAACTGCTGATGGAGCAAGCAACCGATGAGTAGTCGAAATATCAGGGGAAGCGCGCTGGCGCTGCTGTCGATGTTGTCGTTGCTGTTCTCAGCAGCGGCGATGGCGCAGGCGGTTGACCACTACGAGTACGAGAAGGACCGCATCTATCCGGTTCGCACCGGCCTGGGCCTGACCACCCAGATCGAGTTGAGCCCGAACGAGAAGATCCTCGACTACAGCACCGGCTTCAGCAGCGGCTGGGAACTGACCCGTCGCGAGAACGTGTTCTACCTCAAGCCGAAGAACGTCGACGTCGACACCAACATGATGGTGCGCACCGAGACCCATTCCTACATCTTCGAACTGAAGGTGGTGGCCACCGACTGGCGCCAGCTGGAGCAGGCCCGTCGTGCAGGCGTGCAGTACAAGATCGCCTTCGTCTATCCCAACGACACCGTGTTCGGTGTCGCCCAGGAAGCGGTCGAGGAAGAGGCCAAACCGCTGTTGAGCTCGGAACTGGCCAAGGACCGCCAGTACAACTTCAACTACTCCTATTCGACCAGCAAGGCGAAGAAGATGGGGTGGCTGATCCCGGTCAACGCCTATGACGATGGCCGTTTCACCTATCTGAAACTGCCGAACTCGCCGGAGTACAAGACCGGCATCTTCCCGGCCGTGTTTGGTCGCGAAACGGAATACGGTGAAGACTTCGTGGTCAACACCACGGTTGAAGGCAATACGCTGATCGTGCACGGGACCTACCCGTACCTGGTCATCCGCCACGGCGACTTCGTCGTCGGCCTGCGAAGGAACGTGAAGAAATGAGCCAGCAGAACACTCCCGGAAACGACCCGAACAATGGACGCGACGAGAGCCAGAGCCCGTACGGCGCACAGGGTGCCGCGGACGCGCCGTCGAATCCCTACTTCGGCACGGCCCAGGCCGAGCCGGCGCCGGATCTGGACGCGGCCGCGCCGCAGCTGCGCTCGGCCGAAGAGCAGCGGCTGAACCGGAAGGCGCTGCTGTTCCTCGGTGGCATCGTGTTGCTGTTGGTGGCCATGGGCTTCCTGCTGTTCCGCAAGGGCCAGGATGACAAGGACGCTGCACAGAAGGTGCCGGAAGTCGCGCGTGCCAGCACGCCGGCGCTGCCGGACGTTGCTCCTCCGCCCCAAGCGCCGCCGGCTGCCGCCGAACCGATTCCCATGCTCCCGCCGATGCCGCAGGATGATGGCCCGAAACTGGTGCCCGTCGCTTCCCGTCCGGAAGTAGCGGAGCCTCGTGGGCCGACGCTGCTTGAACGCCGCATGGCAGGTGTGGATGACGCTGCGCTTGCGGCAGGGAACCGCGCACAGCCTCAGCGCAGTGCAATTGACGAGCAGACCCGTCAAGCCCTGCTTGCGAACATGATGCCGAACCAGCAGGGTCAGCAGAAGATTCGCCGGGGCCCGGACGTTGAAGATGTGTCGAGTGCCACCTACATCCAAAGCCCCGATGCACTGCTGGTGCGCGGCACCTACCTGCGTTGCGTGCTGGAAACCCGCATCATCACCGACCTCGCCGGCTATACCTCGTGTCTGCTGACCGAGCCGGTGTACTCGATCAACGGTCGCAATCTTCTGCTGCCGAAGGGCTCCAAGATCTATGGCGCCTACGGCGGCGGTCCGATAGGCAAGCGCGTGGAAGTGATCTGGGATCGCATCACTACCCCGAACGGAATCGACGTTGCGATGTCCAGCCCGGGCGTGGATCAGCTGGGTGGCGCCGGTCATCCGGGCCAGTACAGCGCACACTGGGGCAGCCGTATCGCCTCGGCGCTGATGATCAGCCTGATTTCCGATGCCTTCAAGTATGCGGCCGCAGAGCACGGCCCGGAGACCACCACCATCGCCAACAATGGCATGACGGTGCAGTCGCCCTATGAAAGCGCCACCGCCCGCACGATGGAGCGCCTGGCCAATGAGGCACTCAGCAGCACCCGTCGTCCGCCGACCGTCACCATCAACCAGGGCACGATCGTGAACGTCTACGTTGCAAAGGACGTTGACTTCACCAATGTGCTGAATCCCCGCCGGTAACCCAACGAACGATCATGGACGCCGAAGTGTCCCCCCTCGCCCTCGTCTCCAGCGATTTCCTGCGCTATCAGTACGAAGTGCTGGGCATCGCCGAGTACATGACTTCTCCGGAAGTGACGGAAATCTGCATCAACCGTCCCGGCGAGCTGTACCTGGAAACCCGGGCGGGGTGGCAGCGGGTGGACGTGCCGAGCCTGACGTTCGAGCGGGCCCGGCAGTTCTGCACGGCAGTGGTGAACGAGAGCAACACCGGCCAGCGCATCACCGATGCCGATCCGGTGGTGTCGCTCACGTTCCCCACCGGCCAGCGTGCGCAGTTCGTGATTCCGCCGGCCTGTGACGCGGGGAAGGTGTCGATCACCATCCGTTTGCCGTCCAAGCACACCAAGTCGCTCAGCCAGTATCAAGAAGACGGCTTCTTCAACCAGATTCTGGAAAGCGATGGCAGCATCAGCGAGCAGGATCGCGAGCTGCTGGAGCTGCGTCATTCGCGAGAGTACGCCGAGTTCTTCCGGCGTGCGGTGATGTACCGCAAGAACATCGTGGTATCCGGCGCGACCGGCAGCGGCAAGACCACCTTCATGAAGGCGCTGGTCAACCATATCCCGGACAACGAGCGCCTGGTCACCATCGAGGACGCACGCGAGCTGTTCCTGACCCAGCCCAACGTGGTGCACCTGTTGTATTCCAAGGGCGGGCAGAGCACCAGCAATGTGACGGCCAAGAGCTGCATGGAAGCCTGCCTGCGCATGAAGCCCGAACGCATCATCCTGGCCGAGCTGCGCGGTGACGAAGCGTTCTACTTCATCCGCAACTGCGCGTCCGGCCACCCGGGCTCGATCACCAGCTGCCATGCCGGCAGCCCGGAGCAGACCTGGGACCAGCTGGCGCTGATGGTGAAGGCTTCAGCCGAAGGTTCGGGTCTGGAGTTCAACGTGATCAAGCGGCTGTTGATGATGACCATCGACATCGTCGTGCATATCAAGGCGCATGCCGGCTCGCGCTACATCACCGGCATCGACTTCAATCCTGGGCGTGCCCAGGGGCAGGAGGGCTGACCAATGCTGCCAGGACTGGAAATGATGGCGTGCCCGGAAATGGCCGTCTCGATGGACGTGATGCAGCACGTCATCAACGTCGAGTCATCGCGCAATCCCTACGCCATCGGTGTGGTGGGCGGTGCACTGGTGCGCCAGCCCAAGGCGTTGGATGAAGCGCTGGCGACGGTGCGCATGCTGGAAGAGAAGGGCTACAACTTCTCGATCGGGTTGGCCCAGGTCAATCGCTACAACCTGGGCAAATACGGGCTGGATTCCTACGAGAAGGCCTTCCAGCAGTGCCCGAACCTGCAGGCCGGTTCGCGCATTCTCGCCGAGTGCTACAAGCGCTCCGGTGGTGACTGGGGCAAGTCGTTCAGCTGCTACTACTCGGGCAATTTCGAGACCGGCTTCCGTCACGGCTACGTGCAGAAGATCTACGACTCGATCCGCCGCGGCCAGCAGGTCGCCAGCAATGGTGTCGCGCCGATCGACGTGGTCAGTCGCAGTGAGCGCCGTGCAGTAAAGGTCGAGCATCATCCGCAGCTCGCTTCGCCGGCGCAGGCGCGCATCGTTGCGCAGTCCAATGGCCCGGTGTACGTGCCGTCGGAAGATCCCGCACGCGCCTATGTCGTGTACCCGTCCACCGGGGCGATGGCGCGGGGCAGCCTGCTGAACATCGCCGACCAGGCACTGTCCAAGGTGGTACTGGGTTCGGTGGATCGGATGATGCAGCCGCAGGCGCAGCCGACCCAAGCGGGCGCCTATCCGCAGCAGCTGCCACAGCAGCTGCCACAGCAGGGCTCCGCACAGGCGATGGCCATGCCGCAGCAGTTGCCGGGCGCGGCTGGCGCCGGCAACGAGGGTCCAGTGATGTTGCGCCCCTGGAGTGAGCGTAATCAGCCTGTGGCCGGTACCGACAATTCGTACAACGCGCCGGTGCAGGCCGCGCCGGTGCAACAGATTCCCGCAGGGGATGCGGCCTTCGTGTTCTGACGAAGTCGTGGTGCGGCCAGTCCCCCGGCTGGCCGATTCAGTTGTGTTAGTCCATCAACAAGGAAATCAATCCATGAAGCGATCCAATCTCGACCTCGTCCAGGCCCAGCGCACGCTGAAGACCCTGCTGATGGCCACGATCTTCGTTGGCGCACTGTTCGCCCCGCAGGTGTTCGCCACCAACACCGACTTCGGCGGCACCGACAAGAAGGTCTGCGGTTTCTTTTCCAACATCAATGGCCTGCTGAACATGGCCTCGATCGCCGTGGTGACCATTGCGGTGATCTTCGCTGGCTACCAGATCGCCTTCGCACACAAGCGCATCGGTGACGTCGCGCCGATCCTGATCGGTGGCGTGCTGATCGGTGCCGCAGGCCAGATCGCGCGCATGCTGCTGGGCGAAGGCAGTGATGGCAAGTGCGGTGGCGGCACCGGCACTACCTACTACCTGATCAACAACGCGATCCAGTACTACAGTGCATAAGAACGTCGTGTTCCGCGGCTGCACGCGCCCAGCGATGTTCCTGGGCGTGCCCTACCTGCCATTTTTCATGGTGGCAGGCGGACTGTTGCTGCTCAGCATGTACACGAACTTCTGGTTCCTGCTCACCATTCCGGTGGCGGTCTTCATCATGCGGCAGATGGCCAAGCGTGACGAAATGATCTTCCGCCTGTTGGGCCTGCGCCTGATGTTCAAGCTGAAAGTCCGCAACGTGCAGGAACACGATGGCATGTGGGTGTTCAACCCCAACCATTACCGCGACAAGCCGGCCCGAATGGATTGAGGTCCGGATCCGGCCTGGCGGGCGTCCGCGCCCGTCGGGTCTTTTGTAACTCCTTGGCACTACCTCTTTGGAAGCAGTCGTATGTTCAGCCCTGACACCTCCATCAGTGAGTTCATTCCATTGTCGTCGCACGTCGCCCCGAACGTGGTCAAGACCACGGGCGGCGATTACCTGCTGACCTGGCATCTGGAAGGGCTGCCGTTCGTCGGCCGTGAGGAGTGGGAGCTTGAGCATCGCCACAACACGTTCAACCGCCTGCTGCAGACGCTGCGCGCACCCGATTTCGTGAACGTGGCGTTCTGGGTGCATGACATCCGTCGTCGCCGCACCCTGAAGGGCAAGAGCAACTACAAGCAGCGCTTCAACCAGGATGTATCCGATCAGTACATGGGCATGTTGTCCTCACAGCGCATCATGCAGAACGAGCTGTACCTGACCATGATCTACCGCCCCGTGGTGGCGGGCAAGCGCTTCGTCGAGAAGTCGGCGAACGTGGACAAGCTGCGCGCCGAGCAGGAGCAGGCAGTAGAAAAGTTGATGGAGCTGGCCGGCAACGTCGAGGCCGTCATCCGCGACTACGCGCCGTACCGCCTCGGAATGTACGAGGCCAAGAACGGCGTGGTGTTCTCTGAAACGCTGGAGCTGTTCGGCTACCTGATCAATCGCATTGACGAGCCGGTCCCGGTGCTGTCGGCACCCATCAAGGACTACCTGCCGGTCAGCCGGCACATGTTTTCGGCCAAGACCGGTGACTTCGTCATCAACACCCCCAACGGTGCCAACCACTTCGGCGCCATCCTGAACATCAAGGAATATGCTGAGGGAACGTACCCGGGCATCCTCAACGGCCTGAAGTACCTGGACTACGAGTACGTCATCACCCATTCGTTCAGCCCGATGGGGCGCCAGGACGCGCTCAAGGTGCTCGACCGCACCAAGGGCATGATGATCTCCTCCGGTGACAAGGCAGTCAGCCAGATTGTCGAGCTGGACCAGGCGATGGACCAGCTGTCGTCGGGTAATTTCGTGCTGGGCGAATACCACTTCATCATGGCAGTCTACGGCGACAGCCAGGCCAAGCTGTCGCAGAACGTGGCCACGACGCGCGCCGAGCTGTCCAATGCCGGTTTTGTGTCGACCAAGGAAGATCTGGCGGTTACCTCGTCTTTCTACTCGCAGCTGCCGGCCAACTGGCGCTACCGCACCCGCCTGGCCAATGTCAGCTCGCTGAACTTCCTGGGCCTGTCGCCACTGCACAACTTCGCGACCGGCAAGCAGCACAACAATCCGTGGGGCGACTGCGTCACCACGCTGCAGACCACCAACGGCCAGCCGTACTACTTCAATTTCCACGCGACCCATCCGTCAGAGAACTCGTTGGGCGAGAAGGCGATCGCCAACACCATGGTGATTGGTAAGTCCGGTACCGGTAAGACCGCACTGATCAACTTCCTGCTCAGCCAGGTGCAGAAGTATGAGCCGTCACCGACCATCTTCTTCTTCGACAAGGATCGGGGTGCGGAGATCTTCGTGCGCGCCTGCGGTGGTAACTATCTGGCCTTGGAGAACGGCGCGCCGACCGGGTTCAACCCGTTCCAGTGCGAGAACAATGAAGCCAACGTGCAGTTCCTGGCCGACTTGATCAAGGTGCTGGCCGGTAAGCGTGAGTACAGTGCGCGCGAGGAGGAGGACATCTACCGCGCAGTGGAAAGCATGCTCGATACGCCGATGCACCTGCGCAGCATGACCAACTTCCAGAAGAGCCTGCCCAACATGGGCGACGATGGGCTCTATGCACGCATGCGCCGCTGGACCTCGGGCAATTCGCTGGGCTGGGTGTTCGACAATCCGGTGGATACCGTCGACCTGAGCAAGGCCAACATCATCGGCTTCGACTACACCGACATCATCGACAATCCCGAAGTGCGCGTGCCGGTCATCAATTACCTGCTGCACCGCCTGGAGTCGCTGATCGATGGTCGTCCGCTGATCTACGTGATGGACGAGTTCTGGAAGATCCTGGACGGCGAGGGTGGCCTGAAGGAATTCGCGAAGAACAAGCAGAAGACCATCCGTAAGCAGAATGGTCTCGGCATCTTCGCAACGCAGAGCCCGGAAGATGCACTGAAGAGTGATATCTCCGCCGCCCTGATCGAACAGACCGCCACCCTGATCCTGCTGCCGAACCCGAATGCCAGCAAGAGCGATTACATGGATGGCCTGAAACTGACCGAGGCCGAGTTCAAGGTGGTTACCGCCCTGGACGAGCGCTCGCGCTGCTTCCTGGTCAAGCAGGGTCATGCCTCCAGCGTGTGCCAGCTCAACCTGCGTGGCATGGACGACATCCTGTCAGTGATCTCGGCCTCGACCGACAACATCGACATCATGCATCGCGTACTGCAGACCGCCGCCGTGCGTGCACGGGTGACGGTGGATGAGCTGACGCCGGAGCAGTGGTTGGAAGATTTCTACAAGAACCGCAAGGGCTCCGGAAAGCCCGCATCCAACAATGAGGAGGTTGCAGCATGACTGTCGCAATGGACGTGAACGCAGCAAGCCCCTTGAATTCGATGGAGAAGAACATGGAAACCCCTCCCCGTATTGCCAAGACGCCGAGCGCAGGATCCCGGCTCCGTTTCACCGCCATGGCGATTTCCGTCGCCGCATTGCTTGTCTTCCCTGCGAAGGGATACACCATCCCGGTGGTTGAAGTTGGATTGAATACCTTAAACAGCACGTTGACTGAAGCCAATACACTTGCCGCTCAGGCGGAAGCCTTGGCTGAGTACAGTACCCAGGCGCAACGGTTTCTGGAAACCACTCAGAACTGGGCGCAGAAACTCGCGAAGTTCAATCAGATTATCGCCTCGCCACTGATGCCTCAAGGCGTGAAGCTGGAGCCGGTTCCGCTTGAGTGGAATGTCGCCGAGCGCTGCGGCGCCGGCAATATCATGAGCCTGAGCGGTATCCTTACTGCGTTGGACTTGAGCCCGGGTGGGGACATCCTAGCCCAGCAGCGCAACATCTGCGCTGCAATCCAGGTCCTGGAGAATCAGAAGTACAACGAAACCGTGGAAGTTGTGCAGAAGACGATGCCTGACATGCGCAAGGTGCTGGACAGGATCAAGGATATCCGTGATCTGTGGAGCGGCGAGGGTGCGATGGCGGAGGCCTCCGCGAATGCAGTTGTTTCTGATGCCTATATGCAGGCGGATTTTGCGACTTGGGAAAAGAAGACTGAAGGGTATGACAAGCAGATTCAGGCGCTGACCAAGATGCAGCAGATTCTTGCGCAGCGCGCATTGAAGGGTACCGGTCAGTCACCTCTGGGTACCGTAGTGAAGGCCGCGGCACTGAAGGCAGCGCTCTCCAACTGATTAGACGCTGCTCCGGTCGAGCTGCAATCACATTCTAGGTGAAGTTATGGATCTTGGGCTGATGGATGGCATGTTGGGGCAGGGTCCCTTGCACATGCTGCAGAATCTGCACGCGTCATCCTCAATTGGTGATTTTGTGTTCTTCCGGCTGATCCTCGATTACCTGCATAAGGAAATCGCGGAGTACGGCGTCAAGCTGCTTGGACGCATGATGGCGTGGGTCGGTGGCATTGCACTGACTCTCATGACGCTCTGGGTTCTGATTCAGGGTTTCCGGATCGCCACCGGGCGCAGCCGCGATTCGTTGATGGTGCTTGTGACCAACATGGCCAAGGCTGCGCTGATCGTGTCGGTTGCCACGACCATGGGTATGTTCGGTCGCGAGATGCATGGCTTTCTCATCAATGACGTGAAGAACGAGATCACTTACGTCGTGACCGGGAAGAAGGACTCACCGGAGGATCTGATCGATGAGAATCTGGGCTACATGCAGCTGGCGCTATCCAGCGTTGACGCGCTGGACGTGATGAACGACGTGACGCTGGACAATGCGAAGACCCGTGCCATGTGGTTCATTGGCATGGGCACGGGCGGTCCGGCAGTCACAGCTGGCTCAATGCTTTTGCTGTATGAGGTCGCGCTGGCGTTGTTCATTGGCCTGGGGCCATTGTTCATCCTGTGCTTGCTGTTTGACCAGACCAAGCAGCTGTTCCAGAAGTGGCTGCTCTACGGCATAGGCACGATGTTCTCCATGGCGGTTCTGGCAGCGATGACCGGCATCGCGATGAAGATGGTGTCCAAGGTTGCGTTCGCCTTCTGGGGAAGCACGTTGACGGGTACGCTGATGGGTCAGAATTTCAGTGAAGGTATGTCGAGCATGGCGCTTCAGCAAGGCGGCATGGGCCTGATCCTGACCACGCTGATTCTGACTGCGCCCCCAATGGCGGCGATGTTCTTCCAGGGAACATTGGGCAGCTTCATGGCATATTCGCAGATAGGCGGTAGTGCAGTACCGGCATCGCCTGGCCCGAATGGTCAGCCGCCGGGTTCGACGGGCGGGCAGAGTTACAGGCCCCAAGCCCCCGCGGGAGAAGGTGGAGGTTCACCCATGGGAATGCAGGTAGCGAACCCTAGGTTGCACGTCGGCCCGGATTCCGCGACACATTCTCCAGGCCTTAGGGGTAACGCTGGTACGGGTGTAGCTTGAATTGGATGATTGCGGTCCAGAGATTGGAGGAAGTTGGAGAATGAAGTTTCGACGCTATGTAATTTCCTTGTCGATGCTTGCTCTTCTGGGCGCAGCTGCGACGGCTGCGGCGGAGGGGAACTGTCCTCCCGGCTACTACCCGATCGGTGGGCAGGGCGCCCGAGGTTGTGCCCCCATTCCAAGTGGCGCACCGAGTAGTACATCGAGTGGCGGGATTTCCGAATTGCCCGCAAACTCTCCGACGGGGCGGTGGATAAAGACTTGGGGGGCAATCGCCGAGTCTCGGTCTACTCAGGATGCAGGAGCATCGACCGGCCTTCGGTCACAGCTAGCGGCAGAGCAAGAGGCCTTGCGGAAGTGCAGTTCAACAGGTGCCGCCGATTGCTCCGTCAGTTTGGCGTATCGAAATCAGTGTGTGGCTTGGGTCATTCCAAGTGGAAAGACTGGTCGTGGAATGTCGGCATTGGGGCGTGGTGCTACGCCGGAAATGGCGCTGATAATGGCGCATTCCAAGTGCAAGAACGATGTGAGCGGGAAGTGCGCGGTGCTGTATGAAAACTGTACCAAGCCTATTTTTGAAGAGTTTTGATGTAAATGTGCCGGTGGGCTCGCTAGTATAGTCTCGAACAGCGTTATCCTTGGCGAGTCACGGCATAAAATTCTGCGCGCTTGTTTCCGGCTGAATGTGTGTCAGCAGTTTCCTCTCCTGAACTGATGTTCACTGGGACGAAATGCGTTAATTCCACTAAAGTAGACTGGGTAACCCAGACTGCCTAACGGGATTGCGAAGCGGCGGCCGGAGGAAAATGTAGATCCGTCTACGTCGCGTGCACTGTTCCACTTTTCAAGAGATACTAGGCGTGCGTTGAATGTCCGGTCTTGCTACCGGTTCTCAGCTGGTGCGAAGCTATCTACTCTATTGGTGGATCGCATCATTGAGCTGGTCATATCTGCGGGTGGCAGGAGCAGGCACAAGCGCAAGCGCAAGCAACTCCGTCGCGACATTATTCTGACCGTATCGAATGGGTAGTGCCTTGGGGGATCCTGCTGAGCCGAGAGCCTCGCGGCAGTAATGAATCATGCCCCCAATGGCGGCCATGTTCTTCCAGGGCACCTTGGGTAGCTTCATGGCATATTCGCAGATAGGTGGTAGCCCGGTGGCTCAGGCACCGGGACCGAGTGGGCAGCCGCCGGGTAGTTACTACACGCCGACGACTCCAGAGAAGGGGAGCTCCGGGCATGGGGCGAGCGGAGTGGGACAGATGGGTAGATCTACTGGATCTCCACATGTTGCCGATACGCAGTCAGATACAGGTCGATTTGCTAAGGCACCTATTTAGTTCGCGGAGATACGCGTTGTCTGTGTAAGGAGAGTTGCCTGATGAGAATGATCCATTTGCTAGCGCCGATGGTGTTCATGTTCGCCACATCGGCCCTTGAGGCTCAGGCTGAGGGACGGTGTCCTCCTGGGCAGTACCCCATCGGAGGGCAGGGGGTCGGTGGTTGCGCGCCGATTCCCGGAGGCGAAGGTGCAGCTACCAGTGGGCCTAGAGCGACGGGTAAATGGATCAAGACCTGGGGCGCAATATCGTTGGCGCCGTCGGGTGCCTCTGGCTCCTCAACAGGGCGGGTACGGAAGACGGAGGCTGTTGAAGAGGCGCAGAGGAAGTGTGCTGAATCCGGCGGAGTGGGATGTAAGGTCACAATTACATATAAGAATCAATGTGTGGCCGCTGTTGTCGCCAGCTCGGGCACAGATGGGACCACGCAGTTTGGTACTGGCGCGACGATCGAGAGTGCAAAGGAGTTTGCCTCCAGGCTCTGTGCCTCGAAAGGAGGGAGCGATTGTGCTGCCGTCTATGCGGCTTGCTCTGAGCCGATCTTCGAGAAATTCTAGAAGTCCCATAGCGGGTCTGTGATCGTCCGGCTCGATTGAATGTCAGCCAGACCGGAATGGTTCGGTGCGCCATAATTGCGCGCTGACTTGGGCGGCTGTTGTAGAGGCGAATCGGCATGCCTCCGTAGCTCGAGTGCGTGATGGCAGAAAGATGAATGACAGCGGATCAGATGCTGAATCTAACATTGCCCCGGGATTAAGTGGCGAGTTACTGATGGCCCCCGCGATCGAAGAGGCGAACGCCAGTACTGATCGTGGCTGTAGCGACAAGCATGGGCATGTTTGGCCGGGATCTTCATGAATTCCTGACCGAGGACGTGAAGGGTCTCATCACCCATGTCATTACCGGGAAGGATCAGAAGCCCGAGGAGCAGATCGACAAGAGCTTGGCTGGATGCAGGTTGCGCTGTCCAGTGTGGATGGAATCAAGATCCTGAATGACCCGGGGCTGCAGGAAGACAAGACACGAGCCATGTGGTTCATCGGCTTGGGTACGGGCGGCCCGGCGGTGACTGCTGGCTCGATGCTGTTGCTCTATGAGGTCGCGATGGCGTTGTTCATCGGTTTCGGCCCACTGTTCATCCTCTGTCTGTTGTTCGATCAGACCAAACAATTGTTCCAGCGATGGCTCTTCTACGGAATCGGGACCATGTTCTCGATGGCGGTGCTGTCGGCAATGGTGTCCATTGCATTGGATATGGTGATCCGTGTGTCTTCCTCGTTCTGGGCGACGGCGCTGGTGAACAGGTTCCTGCTTGACGGAGCTTCCAGCGACGGTATGACCAGTCAGGCGATGCAGCAGGGCGGCATGGGCCTGATTCTGACGACCTTGATTCTGACTGCTCCCCCAATGGCGGCCATGTTCTTCCAGGGTACCTTGGGTAGCTTCATGGCATATTCGCAGATAGGTGGCAGCCCGGTGGCGCAGGCGCCGGGCCCGAATGGGCAGCCGCCGGGTAGTTACAAGCCTACTGATCCCACGAGTACCGAGAGGCGCGCAGAGAGCAGTCAGTTGACGATGCCGAAGGTGGCGCCAAGTCATGATGCGCCGAGCCATACTCCCGGAGCGCTTGGAAATGCGCCCACTCGTTAACTGAAAGCGGAAGCGTTTCCGCAGAAATTGGAGAGTCGTCATATCATGCGCATGTATCCGTTCATTGTGTTGGCATCGTTTGGTGTTCTTGGCGCCTTTCTTCCAAATCTTGGTCGTGCAGAGGGCGGAAGTTGCCCTCCGGGCTTCTACCCAATTGGGGGGCAGGGCGCGAGCGGCTGCGCTCCAATTCCTGGTGGCGCTGCTGGATCAGGTGACCAGATACCCTTGCCGCCTCGGCCCACAGGCGAATGGATCAGCACTTGGGGAGCGATAGCGACCTCTCTTGCTACTTCCGAGGTGGGAATGGTCTCAGATATGCGATCTGCAGAGCTTGCTGCTTCTGAAGCCATGCGGCGGTGCGCTGGTGGTGGAGCACGGGATTGCAAGGTTACGGTATCCTACTCAAACCAATGCGTGGCATGGTTAGTTCCATCTGCTGATTTACCTGGAGCCCAATCTGCGGTTGGCCGTGCTCCAAAAAAGAGGATTGCGATTGCAGAAGCGCAGAGAAAGTGCGTGGATCCGAGTGGCAAAAAGTGCACCGTTTTTTACGCTGATTGCTCCGAGCCAGTTTTTCGAAAATTTTGAAAGTTGAGTTGACCCAATTGAAGTCTGTTCAACGGCGCCACATTCGTGATCAGGCTCAATGCATGTGCGTTGGCTGGATGCTTATCTCAAAACGCCATGTGGGTCGGATCGGTCGGGGACTTCGTGTTCTTCCGGTCGATCCTGTCGTATCCGCGCAAGAGGATTGACGAGTTCGGCATCGAATTGCTCGGCAAACTGATGGCGTGGGTCGATAGCATCACCCTGATACTGATGACCCTGTGGGTGCTGATCCAGGGATTCCGCATCGTCACGGGTCGCAGTCGCGATTCGATGATGATTCTGGTGACGAACATGGCTCGTGCGGCACTGATCGTCAGTGTCGCAACCAGCATGGCGATGTTCGGTGGCAGCCTGAAAAACTTCCTGATCAAGGACGTCAAGAACGAGATCACCTATGTGCTGACCGGCAAGAATGACTCGCCGGAGGATCAGATCGACACCAGCCTAGCCTGGATGCAGGCGGGCCTGTCGGACATTGACGCGATCAAGGTGCTCGATGACGGCAACCTGCGCGACGACAAGAATCGTGCCTCGCGGGCGGTTGGCCTGGGGACCGGCGGCCCGGCGGTCACCGCTGGTGCGATGTTGCTGCTCTACGAGGTCGCGCTGGCGCTGTTCATCGGCCTGGGTCCCTTGTTCATTCTGTGTCTGCTGTTCGACCAGACCAAGCAGCTGTTCCAGCGATGGCTGTTCTACGGCATCGGCACGATGTTCTCGATGGCG
>NZ_JAZKVY010000237.1:0-341 GCF_036624925.1 Stenotrophomonas sp. A3_2 | reverse complement strand
GGGCGTTCCTTGCTCGCCCTGCCACACCATGGCCATCAGAGTGAAATCTTTTCCGGCATGGACGAGCCGACGGGCGTAAGCGTCTTGGCTCGGCACGGTGAAACATTCGGGCAGAAAATCCCCCCCACTTTGCACCGCCTCGGTCAAGGTTCGGCAGGTCCGAAAAGCCGAGCCCTCCGGATCCTCGCGCCGGATTCCTCGTTCGATCTGGGTCACCAACCCAGCCAAACTGGACTTCCTCGCCGTCATTAGCATGTTGACTACTTTACTCAACTTTATCAGAAAAGCAAGCGGAATTTTTCCACCGCGATTAAGGAGCGTCGTTTTGCAGGCGCCGGAGG
>NZ_JAZKVY010000236.1:0-339 GCF_036624925.1 Stenotrophomonas sp. A3_2 | reverse complement strand
AACGGCCTCGTGCGCCAGTATTTTCCCAAAGGCATGAACTTCGCGGGCATCACACAGGCTGCCATCGCCCGGGTGGAGCGAAAGCTCAACTCGCGCCCGAGAAAGGTCCTGGGATACAAGACACCAAACGAGGTCTTCTTCGGCCCGTAGCCCAGACCAACGCGGCTACCGACTATGCATTTGGAAGTTGAATCCACGTCAGAAAAAGAAGACTTCCCTACCCTCTCCCGGCCTCCCGCCACAACCGATACGCATTGGCAAGCACACTCACCCACGGCGCCACGTGCACGTCCACCACGTTGTAGCTCGGCGCCAGGCGATCGACGTAACCGTGCAGCA
>NZ_JAZKVY010000024.1:0-334 GCF_036624925.1 Stenotrophomonas sp. A3_2 | reverse complement strand
CGCCGCCAGCCTTTCACGCAACACGCCCGGCGAGCTCATCCAATCCATCGTCGCCCGCGCCCGCTTGAAATACCGATGCGCGTGATGCTCCCAGGTGAACCCGACCCCGCCATGCACCTGGATCGCTTCCCCCGCGCAGGCATGAAACGCCTCGCCCGCGAAACTGCGCGCGATCAGGCATGCCTCTTCCGAATCATCCGACGCCGCATCGATCGCCCGCGCCGCCGCCCACACGCCGGATCGCGCCGCCTCCACCCGCACCATCATATCCGCGAGCATGTGCTTTACCGCCTGGAACGACCCCACCGGCCGCCCGAACTGCACCCGCTGCCCC